>JAISIN010000082.1 GCA_031262085.1 Prevotellaceae bacterium | reverse complement strand
GGGCGCTTCATCCGTAAATACAGCATTGACGAATTGCCGCAATTGTTCAACATACTGCGCGGAGACATGAGCGTGGTTGGCAACCGCCCGCTTCCACTCTACGAAGCCGAGCAGCTGACCAACGACAAGTATATAGAACGTTTCATGGCACCTGCCGGGCTGACCGGCCTGTGGCAGGTGAACAAGCGAGGAGATGCCGGTAAACTCTCGGCCGAAGAGCGCACGATGCTCGACATTGAGTATGCCCGCACGTTCTCGTTTTGGAATGACGTGAAGATAATTTTCAAGACCATCACCGCATTTATACAGAAAGAGGAGGTATAGACGATATGAAGAAACTTGCTTGTTTAACACTGCTGCTGTTCCCGCTGTTCCTTTCCGCCCAAGAGATGAGCCGCGAAGAACGCATCCGCCTGTTAGAACTACTAAAGGCCGAAGACACCAAGTTGGAAACGGTGGCCGGGCTGAAAGGAAGTTCTTCGCTGCCCATCGAAATCGAAAGCCTGACTTTGCAGCCCTTATCTATCTTTTTGGATGCCGTTACCGAAAACGCTACGGTGAAGAGCGCGCAGTCGCAGGTGGAACAGATACAGAACCAATATCGATTGGAGAAGCGCAACTGGATGAATTGGATTCGGGTCAACGGTACTTATTCGTTTGGGCGATTTAATGTTATCAGTAATAATAGTGATATATATACACCAATATACCAGACCATGACAGCAAGCAACCAACACACGTTTAACGTAGGTGCCAGCATTGGTTTTTCCCTCAGCGACATTATCAATCGCCCGCTTAGGCTGAAAGATTATAGATACCAGATAGAGCAGATACAATATGCACGAGAGCAAGTGATGGAGGAGCGAAAGCTTAAGGTGATGGAAGCCTATAATACAGTAAACCAACAGCTGGCCACCATCAAAGCAAAAGCGGAGACGGCAGCCCTCTACAATGCACAGATGAAGATATCCGAAAATGACTTTATTCAGGGGAAGATAGACATCATCACCTTGTCACTCGAACGTTCTCGTCGTTCGGGGGCCGTTGTAAGCTATGAAGAAGCAAGAGTCACGCTTCACAATTCCATCGTAATATTAGAGACGCTGACCAATGTAAAAGTTATCAAAGAATACTAATGGATATAGGCAAATTCATAGCGCAATTCTTCTACCGTATCCGCTACAGCATGGTGTGGGGGACCATGGTAGTAACAGCTTTGGTGGTATACTTCACCCAATTTCTCCCGTTCAGTTATACGGTAGGAAGTACCATTTATGCCGGTGTGACCAATGCCACCTCTATCGATGGTACCATTATCAACAGTAGTGCCGTAAACAGTACTTTCGAAAATTTGGTCAACCTTGCCAAGTCGCGCAGTACGTTGGAAAGGACTTCTGTTCGATTGCTGGCCATTGCCCTTACTTATGGGGAAGAGTGGAAAGACAATCCCTACATACAAGCCAAGCACTACCGCCAGTTGCTGCAAAGCACTCCCCGCGAAGTGCTGGCTTTGGTGAGTCGCGACAGCTTGGAATACACATTCGAACAACTCCAAAAGTATCGGAAAGAAGACGGGAATAATTTTGTCTATCGAATGTTCAATCTCGACACTCCCTTCTTTAGTGCGAAAGCACTGAATGGTATAACTGTGAAACGGGCAGGAAACAGTGACATTCTGAACATTACCTATACTTCAGCTGATCCGGGTATAACGCAAAAGACAGTAGAAATCATCATTAAAGAGCTGAAGGATGCTTACGAAATATTACGCTTCAAATCGACTAACGATGTTATCGCTTACTACGAAGAGCAAGTCCGATTAGCAAAAGAAGCATTGAACGATTTGGAAGATGATCTGATGCACTATAACATATCCGAACAGGTCATAAACTACGTCGAAGAGACCAAAGCACTTGCTGTCACACGCTATCAGGTAGAAGATAGACTGGAACAAGTTCGCCGTACTTACGAATCGGCAGTGGCCGCCCGGAAACAGCTTGAAGAAAGCATGGATATCCGCAGTAAAATCATGCGTGACAATACCAATTTCCTCAACCAACTAAATAGAATAAGTACGCTTAACGAGGAAATTATGGTGCAGGAGATATTTACATCAGACAAAACTCGCGCAAATAATGAAAAACTGAAAAGGGATAAAGAGGCTTTGAAAAAAGCAGAAGAAAATGTCAGTCTTATCTCGGACAATCTTAATCAGATGAACTTCACCAAAGAGGGCGTTGGCTTAGATGGCATGACCTCGGAATGGCTTCAGAGCGTCATCAACGAAATTAAATCGGCTGCCGAAATGAAAGTGCTTAACGAACGCATGCTAGATATTCTTCGCCAATTTGCCCACATGTCGCCCATCGGCACACAAGTTAGCCGCAAGGAACGGGCTATAGGAATAGCCGAAGATAACTATCGAACACAAATCAATGGTCTGTCGGCAGCACAGCTGCGGCGGAAGAACATCGAGATGAGCACCAGCAACCTGCAAACCGTCGCGCCACCCTCCTATCCGTTGACAGACAACGGACGACAGCGCTCGCTCTACGTCATCATCGCTTTCATTGGTAGCTTGGTATTTATCATTGCTTTCCATCTGCTCATCGAATTGATGGACCGCACCCTGCGCGACCCTATACGCAGCAAGCGACTGACCGGCTTGCCTGTCGTAGCAGCCTTCAATGGCACCAGCAACCTCAAGTTCCGTGGTTACCTCAAGGCGTGCAACCGCACTGCGGCTGCTTACTGCTGTCGCAATCTCAATCAGTACATCCATCCAGAACGACCTACCGTCATTAACCTGCTCAGCATGGAAGAGGGCGAAGGAAAGAGCTTCTTGGCACGCTACTTTGCTCAATATTGGGCCACAGAAGGATTGCGCGTGCGCATCGTTAGTCACAATGTTGACTATCCCGTCACAGACCCTGCCTATATTCAGGCACAACAGCTTTCCGACTTTTGGACACTGAATGAAGCCGAGCAACAGCCGGACATCATCTTAGTGGAATATCCGGCTGCACACACCGCCACCATCCCGCTGGTCGTTCTGCAGAAAGCCGATGCCAACCTGCTCATTGCCAATGCCGAACGACTTTGGCGCGATAGTGATGACGCTACGCTCGAACCTATCAAGAGAGCATTGGCCGACACTCCGCTCTATCTCTATTTGAACAATGCAAACAGAGATGTGGTCGAATCGTTCACAGGAGAGTTGCCTCCCCACACGCCGATACACTCGCTGTTCAGCCGATTGGCTCAGTTGGGACTGACTTCCCGAAAAGTATCCATCCGATAAACATCAAAACCACGCGCAACATGTCATATACTCTCGCACAGCAGTCCACACACACCCTCTCCCCGCAGATGGTTATTCGTCTATCCTTGGTGATGGGACTGCTGGCACTTGTCTATGCCCTTGTTACGCAGAATCTGTTGGTTGCACTCGGTATAGCCGTACTCCCTGCTGCATCACTCGTTATATTGCATTGCGTCCGACATCCACGAATGGGCATTCTACTCTACTTTTTCGCATCATACTTTCTGATGGCCATTTGGCGTTATACCCAAACTGACGGATGGAGTGTAATGCTCAATATCCTGTTGGTTCTCATAGCAATCACCACGATTATTCATGTAGTTGTTTACAAAGGGACTATACGCTGGACCAATGGTTTCAATATACTGATAACCAGTTACGCTGTGTGGATGCTATTTATACTGATACAACTTCGTTACACCACATCCGACGAATATGTCATGGCTATTCGCGAGTGGTTGGTGGCTATTCCTGTTCTCTATTTTATAGCTTCCGTGTTACTCGACAATTTGAAAGCATTACGAATAGGCCTCATTACATTAGGTATCTTCACTATCATTGCTACAGCAAAAGCATTATATCAAAAATATGTAGGATTTGATGCTACCGAAATGATATGGCTAATGTCAGGCGCAGCAACCACTCATTTGCTTCAATCCGGCATCCGCTATCCCTCCATTTTTTCGGATGCCGGCAACTTTGGTATACACATGGGCTTGGTGACCGTGGTTTACTTTCTCATCGGTTTTCTAACGACCAACAAGCTGCTGCGCCTGTTCTATCTCTCCATCTCAGGTATGGCTGTACTCAGCCTTTTCATGTCGGGCACACGTAGCGCGATTGCTGTTCCCTTGGTAGGGTTTGCTCTCTTCATGCTACTTAGTCTGAAGCCTAAAATCATGATTAGCACTGCCATAGCCGGCATACTCGTCTATGCATTCTTTGCTTTCACTACTATAGGTGAAGGTAATTCTATGATACGGCGCATGCGTACTGCTTTCAGACCTACCGAAGATGCATCCTTTAATGTTCGTGTGGAAAATCAAAAAGAAATTGCAGAATACCTCAAGACCCATCCATGGGGAGCAGGCCTTCGTGGCGAAATACCTCGTACTGTAGAAATAAACGGAGAATATATAGAGTCGACCATTCCGCCGGACTCTTACTTTGTAAGAATTTGGATACAGACAGGCACAGGTGGCTTACTCGTCTATATCGTTGTGTATGTTCTCATATTACTTCGTTGTTGCTACGTTGTCATGTTTCTTATTCGTAATCAGCGACTCCGCCTTACATTGGCGGCGCTTTTGTCAGGCGTTGTAGGCATGATGGTCAACGGATACGCCGGCGAAGCCATGGGTATGCCACCCAACGATTTTCTCATCCCGGCCATGCTGGCCTTTGTGCTCAACGGCCCCTACATAGATAAGACAGAGTGCACCTCAACAACCATCAATACATAGCGTTATGGACGATATATTTAACATATTCAATATCAGCTGGTGGATGGACGAAAGCAACCATGCGCCCGAAATCATCGACGCCATCATCTTCTTATTGCTGCTTGCGCCGGTGGCTTACCTACTTGTCTTCACGTTGGCCTCGCTCACAAAACAGAGGCTGCATACTTACCCGCCGGCCCCCGTTCAGTGCAAGTTTCTTGTGCTCTATTGTGTGCGCCGAAACGGGGCCGAAGTCATTCGGTCCATTGAACATTTCTTCGACGCACAGCTCTATCCGCGCGAAATGTACGATATCGTGGTAGCCGCGTCCGAATTGCCTGAAGAAGAGTTTATATCCCTGCTCGAAATGCCTATCAACATTGTCGTACCTGACAAGGAAAACAGTTCCAAAGTCTATTCCATCCGCCAGGTCATGGAACGCTATTCGCCCAACGAATACGACATGGTGCTCATCTTCAACTCGGACAACCGCATCATGCCGCACGCCCTCGAGCTGTTCAACAACGCCTACTACTCCGGCTGCGATGCCATCCAGGGACACCGCATGACAGAAAACCTCACCACGCCCGTGGCTATCTTCAACGCCGCCAGTGAAGAAATCAGCAACAACATTTTCCGCAAAGGACACACCACGCTCAACTTCTCGGCAGCACTCATTGGTTCGGCCATTGCTTTAGACTTTCGTATCTTCCACAAGCTGGCACCCACGCTGAAGGGCAACGACCTCAGCAAAACGCTTGAGATTGCCCTCCTGCGCGAGAATATCTATATCGAATACTTGGACGAGGTCATCTGCTACGCAAAAAAGGAAGAGAGCTATAAAGAGTACGAACAACGACGCAACAGCTGGCGCAAATCCCGCTGGAATAGCGCCCAATACGCCCTCATCCATCTGCCCGTGGCCTTCATACGCGGCAATTGGGACTTCTGCAACAAACTGGTACAGTGGCTCATGCCGTCGCGTTTCATCCTGATGTTCCTCATCATGGTTATGGCTGCTTGCACCACCTTGCTCTATTGGCCTCTCTCCTTCAAGTGGTATGCCCTGTTGCTGGGCTACTTCTTCACCATCCTGTTGGCGTTCCCCGGCGGTGCCATCAAGAGTAAGTTCTTCAACTCCTTCAAAGATATTCCCATGCTGATCCTGCGTACCCTCTTCACTCGCAAGTCCAAAGCATCTGCATCATGAAGAAAATCGCGATAGAAGCGCAACGCATCTTCCGCCGCGACAAGCACGGTATGGACTTTGTCATTTTGGAAGTTCTCCGCGAACTCACCCGGTTAGACGATGGCAACCACTATTACGTCATCGTTGCCCCGGGCGAAGATGTCTGCCTCACCGCCTCGGACAACCTCACCATCGTTCCCCTTGCCTGCCCCACCTATCCGTTATGGGAACAGATGGCCCTTCCCCGCATCGTCCGCAAGCTGGGCGCCGACCTGCTTCATTGCACCTCCAATACCGCACCTCTCTCCTGCCCTATTCCGCTGATGATCACCCTGCATGATGTCATCTATCTCGAACCTCGCACCCGGCGCAATCCCTCGCTCTATCAAGAGTTGGGACGTCACTACCGCCGCTGGGTCGTACCGCGCATCATTCCCCGGTGCCAACACATCATCACGGTGTCGCATTACGAAGAAGCGCAAATCTGCCACACACTCCCATCAGTCGAAGGACGCATCAGTACCGTGTATAACGGTTACAGCCAACGCTTTCGCCAACTGTCCGCCATCGACCCCACCATCATTGAGCGTTATCTGCCGCAAACCGACTACCTCTTCCTGCTAGGTAATACCGACCCCAAGAAAAACTCTGTAGGGGCACTGAAAGCATACAGTCTATATTTGGAAGCATCCCGTGTCAAGCGACCGCTGCTCATTGCCGACCTTTCCGAAGTACACATCGACCACATACTGCAGCAAGAGGGCCTGCAGCACATCAAGTCGCACCTCTACTATCCGGGCTACATTCCCCATTTCCACTTGCCTACACTCTATAATGCGGCTTTTGCCTTCCTCTATCCCTCACTGCGCGAAAGTTTCGGCATCCCTCTGCTCGAATCAATGGCCTGTGGCACCCCTGTTGTGACAAGCAACACATCAGCCATCCCCGAAATAGCAGGCGATGAAGCTATTTTGGTGGACCCCACCCAACCACAGGCAATAGCCGATGTACTGCTCCGATTAGAGAACGACCCTGCATTCTACGCTACGCAAGCAGACTACGGACCGGCACGCGCCCGACACTTCTCGTGGGCACAAACTGCCAAAGCGTACAGCAACCTCTATAACAGTATCACACATGCATAAAAAACCAAGAACAACATGAAAGACCAAAACTTCATTATTACCGCCGCCCAGTTGTGGGACACCCAAATAGGGAGTGCCATTAAAAACATGGCTTTGGAAATATCAAAGCAGAACAAAGTACTTTTTGTTAACAGTCCGTTAGATATTTCTACTCGACTACATGCGGTTTTAAAATCTGCCCGGAAACAAACACAGGAATTTGAGCAACGAATGGCGGTACTCAAAGGAAAACGTTTCCCCCTGCGATGCATTAGACCTAACCTGTGGGTGGTCGATTGCCCATTTACACTCCTCCCCGTAAGCAAACTCCCTACTCCGATATTCGAGTGCGTCAACCGCTACAACAACTACCGCATCGGACATTATATCTTGCAGCAAGCCGAGCTGTTGGGCTTTAAAAAATTTATTCATCTAATTGATAATGATTTATTTCGCAGCCTGCACCTTAAACAAATTATTAAGCCTAAATACACCGTTTATTACCGTCGCGACAACTTTATCGGAGTTCCTTATTGGAGCAAACATGGCCGGCATTGCGAAGAATACATTGTCCGCAATGCCGATGCTGTAATTGCCAATTCTATTTTATTTGCCAATGAATTAAAAAGCTATAATGCCAATGTGCACTTTGTCCCGATGGGAATAGACCTTGATATTTACGATGCATCGATTAATAGAAACATCCCGACCGACCTGCTAAACATAACTTCCCCTATCATAGGTTATACAGGAGCTATCTTGGAAAGTCGTCTTGATGCATCCTTATTATACCAAGCTGCTGAATGTATGCCCGAGTATAGTTTTGTACTGGTAGGCCCCGAAGACAGATACTTCAAAGAACATCTCCTGCACAATCTTTCTAATGTTCATTTCTTGGGGAGCAAGCAAGTAGAGCAACTCCCCGATTATATACAAGCATTCGATGTCTGTATCAATCCGCAAAAGGTCAACGATATTACCAATGGCAATTATCCGCTCAAAATAGACGAATATTTGGCTATGGGAAAGCCTGTAGTAGCAACCTCTACTTATACAATGCGTGAAGCTTTTGCGCCATATACACATTTGGCAACCAATGTAGACGAGTTTGTGAATAGTTTGCGTATTGCACTGCGCGAGACTAATGACAGTAAACTGCGTGAACAACGCATCGCTTTTGCCCATACCCATAGTTGGAAGAACAGCGTAGAACAAATATATAACGTAATTGAAGAAACAGAGAAAGATATATGAAACTCTCCGCACTCAAACAACAAATAAACAACAGCCCCCGGCTGAAACAGCGCCTGCACAGACTGATGTTTCAGCACGGACGGCCACGTAGTTGGGTGAAGTGGTTGCTCAATCCATGGGTATTTCAGTATGGCAAGCGAGTCGTTATTCGTCGGCGAAGTGTACTGAACCTCTCCCCTAATAATCCGTTTAGCATAGGCGATAACAGCCGCATAGAAGAGTTCTGCGTATTAGATAACGGCGTTGGCGAAATCAGCATCGGCAACGAAACGCTTATAGGCCTACGTTGCACGCTCATTGGCCCTTTGCGCATTGGCAGTCAAGTTATCCTTGCGCAGAATGTAGTCTTGTCAGGACTTAACCATTGCTACCAAGACACAACCCAGCCCATCATCAAACAAGGCATCACCACCGCGACCATCATCATCGACGACGATGTTTGGATTGGTGCCAATGCTGTAATTACTGCAGGAGTACATATTGGCAAACATTGCGTAGTCGCTGCCGGAAGTATCGTTACTAAAGATGTACCTCCTTACAGTGTCGTAGCAGGTAATCCCGCACGAGTTATTAAGTATATAGAACCAAACAAATGAAAGCAAGAACTCCCTTTGATCGTCACGACCTGCACATCCGCCGCCGTGATAGAGTTGTTGAAATAGGCTCGGGGCACGACCCAATGTACCGCTCCGATGTGATAGTAGAAAAATACATCGGGAACAACTATCATCGTTGTGGAGATGTGAAAATATATCCGCATCAACAGTTTGTCAATGCAGATGGCGAAAACCTCCCCTTCACCAACGGCGAGTTTGATTATGCCATATCCAACCAGGTGCTGGAACATGCCGAACACCCCGACCGCTTTATCGGCGAACTGACACGAGTGGCATCACGGGGATATATTGAGACACCATCGTTGATAGGTGAATTTCTATTCCCTAAGAAATCGCACAAATGGGCCATCCTTGACATTGATGGGAAGCTCGTCTTCTACGAGAAAGCACTGCGGGGGGGGCACTATCAACACGATTATGGCGAACTATTCCTCAACTACCTGCCCTACCAGTCGCTGCCCTACAAAATGCTGTGGTACACCGAAGGAGCCCTCATGCTCAATCGGTATGAATGGAAAGACAGTATAGATTTTCTCATCAACCCCACAGACAACTTCTACCGCTCGTTCTTCACCGAACCGTGGAACAGAGAGATGACGGAATACCTCTTCCCGCCGCGTAGTTTTTCAAACGAGTTAAAGCATACTTTCGCAGCCATCGGACAACTCATCAAGTACAAAGTGAGACAGCAGAGCAAGACATATCGCAAGCTGATAACCATTGAAGATTATATGACCCAGCACTCATGACTCAGTCCCTCGTCTCCATCATCACCGTCAACTACAACGGTTGGCAAGACACCTGTCAACTCATTGACTCACTGCGACAACACGAAACCTACCCATATGAAATCATTGTGGTAGACAACCACTCGCAAGGCGATGATGTCGAGCGTATCCGCGCTGCTCATCCCGAAGTAACGGTGATAGCAAGCATGAGCAACCGCGGATTTGCCGGAGGCAACAACCTTGGTGCGGCAGCAGCACGTGGCGAATACCTCTTCTTTCTCAATAACGACACACTGGTGCGCACTCCCATTTTGGAAACGTTGGTTGGGCGTCTCGAGGCCTCACCCCGTAACGGAGGCGTTTCGCCCATGATTAAGTATTATGCCGGCGAACAGCCCATACAATATGCCGGTTTTACGCCATTTACATCGATAACCTTGCGCAATCATGCCCTCGCTTACGATCAACCCGACGACGGCACAACATGGCACACCCCCGTGTCCACGCCCTATCTACATGGGGCTGCGATGATGATACCGCGTAGAGTAGTAGAACAAGTAGGGCTTATGTTCGAGGGCTATTTTCTTTTCTATGAAGAATTCGACTACAGCATGACCATTCGGCGAGCACAGTACGAACTGTGGTATGAACCCACCGCCGTGGTCTATCACAAAGGCGAGCAAAGCATCACCCCCACTTCACCTCTACGCGAATACTATCTCACCCGCAGCCGAATGATATATGCTCGCCGCAACTGCCGCGGATGGCGCAAGCCCGTCTCATACCTCTACCTGCTACTGATAGCCACACCTCGCAAAGCTTTACTCCATCTCTTCAAAGGCCGATATGCACTATCCTCAGCCGTGCTGCGCGGAGCTTTCTGCGGATTTATTTCCAGCAAAACGAGCTAATTGACGCATTTAGTTATTCCACCTTCCACTCCATGATGTTGCGTGTATCCTTGTCGTAGCTCACGCCAACCTTCACCACCGTGCGGCTGCCGGCTTTATCGGGTATTGCGCCCACTTTCAACTCGAACAGATAGACGTCGCTGTCGTTGGTGATTTTAAAGTATCATCCTTGTTCAGTCAGGAATAGCTTTTTAATAGTTTCAGTATTAAGAGGTTATCATCTTGACTGTCGCGCGGCTTACCGTCTGACGATTGTTGGACGACCGTCTAACGTTGGTGCGACGATCGTCTGACCTTGGTGCGACGGTCGTCTGACGGAGGTCAGACGGTAAGCATTATGGCTTGAGAAAGTAACAATAAGTTGTTGAGAGAGGGCGCATAAAATAGAACCTTCTCATCATGCTTTTTTGCAAATTTGTTACCTTTGTAACCAAAATTACATCAACGCAGTGTATGAAGAAATGGTATCAGAAATATTTGGAAGTGTACGGACGTGCCTACGATGCGTCAGTCTGTGCTCCCCTGTTAAGCGGCATGCGTATGCGCCTTGGTTTGCTGCAGAGCGCAGACCCATTGGTGTCTATCTCTATCATAGCCTACAACGAAGAACGACATTTGACGGCGTGCTTATGGGCGATAAGCGACATGCAATTCGACTACCCCGTTGAAATCATCGGCACGGACAACGACTCACAAGACCATACAGCCGAGATATTCCGCCAATCAGGCATTCCTTTTTATACGGAACGCCAACATAGTTGCGGTCATGCGCGGCAGTGTGGTTTGACACATGCGCGCGGGAAGTATCACATCAACATTGATGCCGATACACTCTACCCACCACACTATGTGAACAAAATGGTGTCTGTGATGGAACACGACGCGTCGATAGTGGCCGTAAATGCTACGTGGAGTTATATTCCCGACGAGCATCACTCTCCATTCGCCATACGCAGTTACACTCTTGCACGCGATTGCTACCTGTGGTTGCAATCTATCCGGCGTCCCGAACTAAGTGTCCGCGGTTTGGTGTTTGCCTATCGCACTGTACCTGCTCAACGTGTGGGAATACGCACACATATCATTCGTGGGGAAGACGGAGCTTTGGCCCTTAGCCTCAAGCCATTTGGACGTATCGCCTTTATACGCCGTTTGAGTTTAGTTCCCGTCACCGGCTATGGCACCATCGGACATGACGTAAGTATATGGCAAAACATGCGCACGCGTGCGCTCAAAGCCATCCGTTCCTTCAAGCGGCTGTTTACTTCACAACAGGTGTATGCAGATAGGGAAGAAAACCTTATCAAGTAGAGCTACATTTTATTTTTTTGACTTATAATGAATTAAATAGGTTTATCCATTGCCTACCGATCTGTTCTATACGATATTTTTGAGCTTTCACTTTCGCCTTCCGTCCCATTTCTATTCGTTTATCTTCGTTTTCTATCAATTGGATTATCCTGTTAGCTAACTCAGAAGTATCTCCGGGAGTGACCAAGAAGCCGTCTTCATTATCCGAAATGATATCACGAGGCCCGCAGGGACAGGCAAATGACACTACCGGGACTCCACACGACATAGCTTCTACTATCACCAAACCAAAACCTTCAAAACTTGAACTCAATACAGAAATAGAACTGTCCAGATATTTATCCATAATATCAGAGGTGGTGTGTTCCAAGATGCAAGTATGTGTCAACTGCAGCTCATCTACCTGATTTTGCAGCTTCTCTCTCAACCACCCGTCTCCATAAATGTGCAAAATCCAATCAGGATGTTCTCTGGAAACTTCGTGCCATGCCGTGATGAGCTTGTCAAAACCTTTTTCCTCAGCGTAACGACCGACAGCTATCACCTTTTTTGCTGTACATTCGGAATGTTCATCAGGAAAGAAGGAAACAGGATTGGGTATCACAACAACGTTGTCTAATTCAGCCCAATTAGCAGCATCTCCGTATGTCAACACTACAAATTTCTTTAATTTTCGTAACTCGCTAATCAATGGACGCATCCATAAACGAGTAATCAGTTTTTGTATTGAAAAGGGCCATCCATCCACTCTAAACGCCCTATAATGTTCTCTGTCTAAATGTATCTCACCTATTTTTATACTGCCGTCGGTCATCTGATTGATAACATTGACATCTCGTCGCAGCATCGAAATGGTAATATCAGGTTGTATGCGACACAAACACTTATTCAATCGCTTCTTCAATTGCCGCATTTTACGCTTATACAGCAAGTAACGATATACCATCGAGTGTTTGTACATAGCGTCAAAATTGATAGATAATTGCTCTACTTTAACGGCATCCGATAATGGGAAATACGGGAGTTGATTTGCACCTTCGGTAATTATAATATGAACATCATACCCTTGTGCAGCCAGATAATTTGCTTTCATAGTAAGCGTCCGTTCCATACCGCCTGGTATATAGAGTGCCGGAATACAGTAGGCTATTCTCTTATTTTTCATGGGAAATACGATTTTTTATAGTAATGAGTTGCTTTTTACACCAAAACAGGCCTTTGTAGTAGCAGTAGCCCACGTGTAAGGGTAAGTAATAGTGCACGGCAACAACGATGAGTTTTAGCGGCAGCCAACGAACCATAGTTCGAAAAGAAGTGACGTAGGTTTTCTTTCTATACACTTTGTAGCTCCGATAGTGGAAATGCCTATCAAGGTAATGCAAAAATCCGTAATAATAACGCCCTTTTAAACGTTCAAAATAGAGAAACATCAACGGATTACTCTTAAAAGAATCGTTTGTAACAATTATCTCGTACATGCGTTTTATGACTTCTACCTGATGCCATAATTTTTCGATGGGGGCGTATGTGTGTGTGACGGATGAGTCACGCATTACGTAATAGTAGGTAATTTTGTTTACGACACTCATGCGCTGAGCAACACAAGCTATCAGGAACGATTGGTATTCATCCTCGGATCGTGAAATACCTTTCGGAAAAAAAAGATTATTAGATTGAAAGAAGGAACGATTTACCAGTCTATTACAAGCAGTAATGGGCCAAGCGTCATTTACAAATGCTGCAAAAATTGATTCATTGCCTTCAATGACACAGGTAGGTAGCGACAAAGGAAGTATCCAATTATGATACCCCACAGTCTCATGATTACCCACGACAAAATCAGGAAAACCGTCATGAATAGCTGCTTTGGACAACGTAGCGATACTGTCAAACGGCAAATAGTCGTCACCGTCAAGAAAATAGATGTAATCGCCGGTAGCATGGTATATACCTGTATTACGCGCCACAGAAACGCCTTGATTACTTGCGAGTGTCAAACAAGTTATAATCCCTCCTCGAAGATGTGAATGAATCACTCTGTCGACCACCTCCATGGTGTTGTCGGGGCTACAATCATTTACCACGATGACTTCCAGTTCCTCCCAAGTTTGGTTCAACACAGACAGCAAACAACGTTCAATGTAATCAGCAACGTTGTAGACGGGAATGATGATTGATGCTTTCATATTATTCCATCCATTGTTTTTATGCTAAAGACTGACGAAGGTACGCCACGCTATGTTTGCGTAGTTCGTGAAGTCTGTTGTTTACGTCGGCCCAATCTATGGGTGGTAACTCGTCCAGGCGAAAAGCATCGGATGTTGTGAGTAAACGATGTTGCAAGTTAAACTTGGCTAATAACGATTCGAAGCGGGTTCCTCCACGTTCGGGATTCATATAAGCGACAAACGGCTTGTTGAACAGAATGGCAAAGACACAAGCGTGAAAAGAATCCGTCACCACAAACTCGGCATCAGCAAAGCCTTGCAACCACACTTCTACCGGCACTTGAATGCGCTGCTCTGCATCTATATCTATATTGTAGGGATCGGAATTTACATAAAATGGGTAATAGCCTCCATCGCTACATATTGTCATCAGAAGCTGCTGCTTGTCTGCACTCTTATCAAGTATATAGACCAACAAATTCCCTACACTCTTAGGAGTATTTGCCCTTTTGCATAGTGAAAGGTAATCGTCGGTGCTTAAAAGCATCGTAGGGTCTAATACTTCGACAGCATCTACCTGTAGATAGTCTTTACAAAGACGGATGCCGCTGGTTTCGCGTACCGATACGGCATCGAACCTACGTATCAAAGATTTACATCGCCGTGTCTGTGCGAGAGTGTACTCCCACATATCAGTACCAAACGAGGCAGCGTAAGATATGCGTTTTATCTTCCAATGTCGGGCAAAAGAGAGATAAGCATCCTCTATGGGCGGATAGTAAAGCGGACGCCATATTTGGTCGCTACCCACCACGATTGCATCAAAGCTCTTTCGATGTAATTTTCGAGGGGAAAAGACGACAATTTTAGGGGTTATATAGTAATCGACAAATTCTTTTTGATTTCTACACACAATGGCCATTCCCTTATTAAGGTGACGACTATGAAGAAGGCGAACTTTCTTCTGTAAAATGAATTTATCAAAACACCTGTGCAACAGTATCATCACCTTTTTGATATGGAATAAATGCGACAAATAACTTGACGCGTCAATCAGAATTGCTTCATGTCCCAAGCGCTTCAATACTGTTTGGAGTGCATACGCCTGCAATATACCGCCATAATTGGCCTTGAGAGGTAATGTTAGTATTCCGACTTTCATACGCTTATATATTTTAGTATCATTTTTTTTGCTCTACTTATCACCTTTTTATACAAAGGAACTTTCAGATGCTCGGAGATTAATCGTTCCGTGTCGCACTGCTTATCCAATTCAGAAAAGAACCGTTTTCTATTGTGTAGTGTTCTGATGTTCTCATTTATTCCGCCATTGTATTTTACTGCATCTTCGTATGTTGTCTCGGTATATAAGGATAAACTGTGAGGAAAACTTTTATAACCTTGTTCTGTATTCAAAAATACCAATCCCATTCCTTTGTCATCATCACGTTCGGGTAACACATTCTCTATTCCCCAATAATCAGCAATGGTTATGTCGCTGCCGGATTTCCCTTTTTTTGCCCGACACTCGTAGCAAGAGGGTCTCAAATACAAATTGGAAAGAAAGCCTCGCATAAAGATATCTTCATGGAACGGATGAGAAACAGTGATGATATCGCTTTTATCTGTTGGGGAGCAAAGCTGTATGTTGACGCAGAATCTTTTCCAGCCAAGTCGTTTGTCCCGGAACTGCACATTGGCCACAGTCCACTGCGGTTTGAGACCGTGCAGATACTTCCGCCAAACCTTTGGACTTGGTACTCCATGGCAAACCAAATCGACCGTTAACAGTCCTTCATATCTTTTGCCAAGGAAATGCTTCAAACCGGCTACTTGGCACGGAGTGCCCGAAAAAAGGACTTCACGTCCTTCTTTTAGAAACTGTTTTACCTCTTCATAGGCATTCCCTATTCTACTCTGCATATATTTAGAACCGCGAAAAGCGACCAAACCTTCTATTTTTTCGGTATAATCGTGTACAGCTTCCCATTGCTCATCAAAGCGCACGCCGAAGACAACGCCTCCGCGCGCAATCACATGCTCACTTAATAAAGTAAAGATACCACCCGAAGAGCTTTGCATGCGAATGATTTCATCCTTGTGCATGGCTGCGTAAACGTGCAGAGGTTTTTGTCCTTTCCTCGGCTGCAAGAATGGACATACTCGTTCACACAATTTGCAATCTATACATCGGTCACTGTCTACATGAGGATAGAGGAAGCCTTCATCGTCCTCCGTCAATGTGATACATTGTTGAGGACAACGCTGCTTGCAGGCAGCACAACCGCAGCACATCTTTTTATCTTTTATCTCTATCATATTTTTGATAAAAAGGATCTAATCGTTTTTTAATGTGGGATAACACGGCTGTTCGTTCTCCAATATCCATTCCAAGGAAATATATCGCAGAAGAAGTACAGACCAATGAAGTAAAAGTGGTTGCCAATAATGCTGTCCATCCTTCCAAATGTTCATGAATAAACCATGGTAAGGGAATCGATATGACAGTGATTATGAATATGCGTCCCAATACTTGATAAAGGTAGCGTCGTACCGGCAATGATATATGATGCCCCAAATAGAAAAGTCGGGCAAAGAACACGATTAGGTTAACGACTATATTAACCGCAACCAAACTTATCGGAGACCAGCCCAAATATAAGACTAAATATATTAGTGGTAGATTGAGTAGTATCAAACTACTCACCAAAATCTGATAGTTCCTTATCTGACCGGTAGCTTGCGCCGATATCCATAAGGGAGCTGCTGTCGCATTGATTAATTGATATATCAGGATGAGTTGACAGAACGATGATGCATAAGCCGGGACACTCTCCAACCATAGATCCATAAGAAAATGGCAGCAAAGAAAGACTGGAAGAATAATAATAAACAAGAGATAATAGGAGTAGCGGGATGTGCGAAATATTAAATTAATGAAAGCATCCCTATCTCCTGCCGCATAGTATTTTACGATAGATGGGTTGAATGCCATTTGGAAATTTGATGCAAAGCCATAAATAGCCGTTGCCAATCTGTTACCCACTCCCATTGCTCCATTAAGCGATACTCCATAGAATAGATTCAAAAGGATATTCCCTCCTTGTTGTACACTGACATTGGCAGCACTTCCCATCATGCTCCATCCGGAAAAGCTGAGAAGTTTTTTGTATAAGGTTTTATCCCAAAACAACTGATACCGACACGTGTTTAAATATCTATTGCAATAGAGTTTGTAGGCGTATGAAAGCAACAGCATCGTTGCGGTCATTAAGATGGAATAAAGGATCAATCTATCGAAGTTTCTGTCTGCCAACAGTAGGAAAACTATCAATAGCTTTAGTAACACTTCGGCTATGCCAATGTAGGCGTAAAATGACATGCGTTCGTAAGCAATAATACTTGCTACGTAGGGAATGCGTATGATTTGTATACATATCGAAAGAATGGAAAATTGATATACCCAATTTGCTGCTATCATCCGATAGGAAGGTATGTCCAATAAAGTATTCACCATCCATAGCCCCACGGTTTCCGATAGTATCAACACTACGATAGCAATACTGATGTGTACAGTCATGCTCATGCTGAATATTCGCCGCATGTCGTCAATATCATCTTTCCCTAAACTGTAATTCAGAAAGCGTTGGGTAGCAGCTCCCATCGCATCTGTAAGAATATTAAATAGAAGTACGACACCACCTACCAAATCATATATACCTAGATCGGCAACCCCTAAAGCAGCAAGTATCAACCGCGATGTATATAGTGCTACAATCATAGTAAGCAACATTCGCAAATACAGCATAGCTGTGTTTTTTGCGATACGCTTATTGTTTTCCCGCGGGCTGTCCATAGAAGAATTTTTCGGTATGATTGTGCAAACATACTAAAAAATACAGTACATACAACTTACCATTTCGGGTTTTCTTTTAAGAGTAGGCCTCTTTAGTATAATAGCAGTAAAACTTTATATGGTATATGGCATCAGCATTGCTCCTCTCACTTATCTTACTAAACCCTTTACCTTCCATTCCGTGATGTTGCGTGTCTCCTTGTCGTAGCTCACACCCACTTTCACCACCGTGCGGTTGCCGGCTTCGTAGGGAACACCGTAACCCCTGTCGTCAATCTGCGCCAGCGCTTCGTCGGGCGTAGCGCCCACTTTCAGCTCGAACAGATAGACGTAGCTATCGTTGGTAATCACCACGTCGGCACGCCCGGCCGAGGTCTTGAGCTGCGTCGGAACAAACTGCCCCATCAGGCGGAACAAAATGTAGAAAATGGTTTCGAAGCGAGTTTCGTTGTCGCTCTTCAGTTCGTAAGGAATGGAGGCAACGAACGAGCGGAATCGGGTCATGCAGGCTTCGATGTCGCCTTTGTCGAGCGACTTCTTCATCGCAATGAGACTTATCTCGCTCTCTATCTGACTGCGACCGACAAACGAAGGCAGTAACGAGTTGATGAAACCGTACTTCACTTCTTTATTGGGATAACCCAACGTATAGATGTTGTGCTGATAGCCTTTGATGGTGAGGTAACCGCTTTGGTAAAGCACGGGAAGCGCATCGGTCAGCGTGTCCGTAGAGCGGTCAAATGACTGGGCAGTGGCTTCACTCTACTCCAACTCCCGCAAATCCATCTGTTCCTTTTTGAGCAGTTCTACCAAAAATGTGGGCGTGCCGGAAGATTGATGCTAACCATTTGATAAACCAATGCGGTCTTATCCACATACGCGTAGTTGCGTGTACGCAGTTGTTCAAAGTCTTGTATCCCTATCGGGAAGATGCGGGTAGGTAGTTCCATAACGTTT
>JAISIN010000100.1 GCA_031262085.1 Prevotellaceae bacterium | reverse complement strand
GGTTCACTTCGACCTGTTGCCGTTGCTTAGCGGCAGAATCTCCATCAGTACGGCGCGTCTTTACGGCTTCGCCTTCCATTTAAGCAAAGCCACGCCCGACGCCGTTCCCAATTATCAGTTTGTGCTCGATGCCTTCAGCTCTAAGGATACGCTTTCCAAACCGACCTATATCGACTTGCGTATCAACTCTCTGCGTTTGCACGGAGGCAGCGCCGACTATCACGTACTATCCGAAGCTTCGACGCCCGCTCGGTTCAATCCGAATCATCTGCAATTGCGCAACATCATAGCCAACATCTCTCTCAAAGCTTTGCGTGTCGACACGCTGAATGCTGCCGTGAAACGCATGAGCGTAGACGAAGAACTCTCGGGTTTCGACCTTCGGAAGCTCAGCCTCAAGGTCACTGCCAACCGGCAACGGATGCGTGTAGAGAACTTCGCTATCGAACTGCCCCATACCCAACTGGCTATGGACACAATCTTCGTCGATTACGAAAGCCCCAACGCCTTACAGCACCCTGCCGACAGCATACAATTCTCCTTTCGTATGTTGCCGTCGTCGGTTACGCTGCAAGACTTGGCGCCGTTCGTCCCCACGTTTGCTCATTTCCGCGAACCGTTGCAATTAGAGGTAGTTGTCGGTGGTACAGCCAACCGGTTGAACTGCTCGCGTCTGGCAATCAGATCCGAACATCATTTCTATCTGAACGGCAACGTCGAACTGCAAGAACTCTCTGTGCCGGACAATACCTTTGTGTATGGCAAGCTGTCGCGCCTATATGCCGATAGCGAAGGGGTAGAACTCTTTTACCGTAACTTGGTGTCGTCCTTGCAGGCAAGCAACATGCCTCCCATACTCGGACGACTGGGTACGGTGTCGTTCAACGGTGAAATCACCGGCTATTTCAACGACTTGGTGATGTACGGCAAACTGCATACCGACAGAGGAGATGTGCATACCGACCTCAAATTGAGCAGCAACCTCGAGCAGGGAACGTGGGCCTACTCGGGCGATGTCGACAGCAAAGACTTTCAGTTGGGTGCACTGATGAACAGCAAAGACTTGGGTAACGTCACCTTCAACGTCACCGTCAACGGCAAGCACACGCCCCGTAGCTATCCCAACATTGTGACGAAAGGAGTCATATCTGCCATAGATTATCGGGGATACTCTTACGAGAACATTACACTCGACGGGACCTATCAGCAGGGCGGATTTAGCGGAACAGCCGTTTTGGACGATGAGAACGGAACCGTGCACATCAACGGTAGTGTGAATGTTGCCAGCGCCGTACCGGTATTCGACTTTCGCGCCCTCTTTACCGATGTACGCCCCGATAAGCTGCACCTGTCCGACCGTTTCCCCGACGCCGAAGTGTCGGCAGTGCTTTCTGCCAACTTCACCGGAGGTTCTATCGACGACATGATAGGCGAAATCAATCTCGACAGTTTGTTGTTCACCTCTCCCCACAAGAGGTACTTCCTTCATAACTTGAAAGTGGCAGCTTCGCGCCTTGGTGCGACTACCAAACGAATTGCACTGACCTCTCCCTTTCTGCATGTCGGTATAGAGGGCGATTACTCTTATCGCACCCTGCCCGTCAGCATCATGAATATCTTGCGCACTTATCTGCCTACCCTGATCCCTGCGGGTAAGCAAAGCATGGAGAGTCAGAACAACTTCTTTTTCGACATCAACTTGTACGATGCCGAGTTGCTTTCGAACCTGTTCGATATCCCGCTGAAGTTCGACGAACATTCTACCGTGAAAGGCTATGTAAACGACCCCTTGCAACGCCTGAGCATAGAGGGATACTTCCCGCGACTGATATATAAAGACAAGTTTATCGAATCGGGCAGCGTAGCGTGCCGGGCATTCAAGGATTACTTCCAAACCGACCTGCGACTGACCTACCGCCGTCCGCAGGGTGACATCACCTTGGCTGTCGAAGCGAAAGCCAAGAACGACAGTGTAGAGGCTGTGCTCAATTGGGGCAACAATACCATCGAGACCTATAGCGGACAACTGTCGGCTGTTGCCGACTTTAGGCAGCAAACTCCGGCAGATGCCGGCGATGGACAGGAAGCCGTTTTACAGGCATGGGTCGATATCCGACCGACCGACATTATTCTGAACGATACCGTGTGGAAGATACACCCCTCGCAGATAGCCATCGATTCGGGCAGAGTATACATTCGTAATTTCTACTTCAGCCATCACGACCGCTATCTGCGTGTCGACGGTGTTGTCTCGAACCGCGACCAAGATACGGTGCGGGTCGACCTGAACGACATCAATATAGCTTATGTGTTCGATATTGCCAACCTCGGCGTAGACTTTTCGGGCGAAGCTACCGGAACGGCGTATGCCCGTAGCCTGTTGAAAGATCCGGTGATGTACACCAACCTCCGGGTGCGCCGTTTGGGATTGAACGAAGGGCTATTAGGCGATGCCATCATATACGGTGAATGGCACAACGACGTGAAAGGTATCTATCTGGATGCCGATATACGCGAAGATACCATAGCCCACGGCGCTGTGCAGGGCTATATCTATCCGTTGAAGCCTCAAAGCGGTCTCGATTTGCAAATTGCCGCCGATAGCGTGAACGTGAAGTTTGTCGAACACTATATCCGTAATATCACATCCGAGTTCGACGGGCGTGCCAACGGCAACGTGCGGCTGTACGGCAAGTTCAACGCACTGACGCTCGACGGACGGCTCTATGCCGATGCTACGATGAAAGTCGACGTGCTCAATACAACCTACCGGGTGACGGACAGTCTGCTGATAAAACCCGACGGACTGACCTTTGCCGATAACCGGGTGTATGACACACAAGGCAATGCCGGCAGGTTGAACGGATATGTGCGCTACGAACACTTTAAGCACAGCGAGTACAACTTGAACGTTTCCGCTCAAAACATGCTGGTGATGAACACCACCGAATCTCCCGATTACCCATTCTATGGCACCGTGTACGGATCGGGTACCGTTACCCTTTCGGGCAACGAACGCGACGGACTGAAGGTCGATGCAGCCATCACGACCGAACGCAACACCCATTTTGTCTATATCAAAGACAACGTCTCGTCTGCCATCAATAACCGGTTTATCACTTTTGTCGACAAAACACCGCGGCGGGCATTGGCCGATTCGATCAACTTGCTGTCGGACTTTGAACTGATGCAGCAGCAACGTTCGCGTGAACAGCAGGATGCCGACAATGCAACGCCCATCCATCTGAATCTGTTGGTCGATGCAACACCCGATGCCACCATGAAGATTATCATGGACCCCATAGCCGGCGACTATCTGAGCGGACGTGGTACGGGGAACATACGCGCCGAGTTCTACAACAAGTCCGACGACCTGAATATGTTCGGCAGCTATCGCATCAGCCAGGGGATATACAAGTTCAGCCTGCAGGAGGTCATACGCAAGGACTTTACCATACAAGACGGCAGCACCATTACCTTTAGCGGGAATCCGCTCGATGCGACACTCGATATTCAAGCCCTCTATACCGTCAACTCGGTGTCGCTGAACGACCTCATCCCCAATGCATCGGAGTATGATATCAATCAAACCAACATCAAGGTGAACTGCACCATGAATCTGGTAGGGCAGCTTACTTCACCTACCCTCACACTCGGATTGGATGTGCCTACCGAACGCGATGAGGTGAAAGCCCTCATACGCAACTATATCCCCACCGACGAGCAGATGAGCATGCAGATACTATACCTGTTGGCGCTGGGTAAGTTTAGTACGCCCGAGAATGTGGCAGTGACGCAAAACTCCGATATGATGTCGTCGGCGCTCTATTCAACTTTAAGTAGTCAGTTGAACAATATGCTCTCTAAAGTCATTAATATGAATAACTGGAATTTTGGCACCAGTTTCAACACCGGCGAAGGCTGGACGGACGTAGAGGTCGAAGGATTGCTGTCGGCTGCCTTGCTTAATAATCGTCTGCTCATCAACGGTAACTTTGGCTATCGCGAGAATCCGCTTGCCAATACCAACTTTGTAGGCGACTTTGAAGCCGAATGGTTGGTTACCCGTAGCGGCGACATCCGGCTGAAAGCTTATAATGAAACCAATAACCGTTACTATACCAAAACCAACCTCACTACGCAAGGAATAGGTATTGTGTTTAAGCGCGACTTCAGCAAATGGCGCGAATTGTTGTTTTGGAACAGGAAGAAAATAAAAGAATTGGAAGCAAAGAGTAAATAAAAGGATTAATCATTATAATTTATCGATATGGATTTAGCAGCCGAGAACTTCTTATTAATAGGTTCTGTATTATTGTTTGTGAGTATTATTGTAGGGAAAACCGGATACCGCTTCGGTGTTCCGGCGTTGTTACTGTTCCTTTGTGTGGGTATGGCTTTTGGCAGCGACGGATTGGGACTGCAATTCAACGATGCCAAGAACGCACAGTTTATAGGTATGATAGCTTTGAGCATCATCCTCTTCACGGGTGGTATGGATACCAAGTTTTCCGAGATTAAGCCGGTGTTGGGACCCGGTATTGTGCTGTCTACGTTTGGCGTGTTGCTGACGGCGGTCTTTACGGGGCTTTTTATCTGGTTCCTCTCCGACATGAGTTGGACAAACATTCACCTGCCGTTGCTGTCGTCGTTGCTGCTGGCATCTACCATGTCGTCTACCGATTCGGCATCGGTGTTTGCCATTCTGCGTTCGCAGAAGATGAACCTGAAGCATCACCTCCGGCCCATGTTAGAGCTGGAAAGCGGTAGTAACGACCCGATGGCATACATGCTCACCATTATGTTGATACAGGTGATACAGACCAGTACGATGGGGGTAGGAGGCATCATCAGCTCGTTCCTGATACAATTCCTGGTCGGTGCGGCAGCCGGCTATGCACTCGGCAAGCTTGCCATCTTGATGCTGAATCGGCTGAACATCGACAATCAGGCGCTTTATCCCATCTTGTTGCTGGCATTCATCTTCTTCACGTTCTCTATCACCGATTTGTTGCGCGGCAACGGTTATCTGGCTGTTTACATCGCCGGCATCATGGTGGGTAATCATAAGTTTATGAATCGCCGCAACGTCTACACCTTTATGGATGGACTGACGTGGCTGATGCAAATCATCATGTTCATCTGTCTGGGGCTGTTGGTCAACCCGCACGAGATGTTCAAGGTGGCGCTTCCGGCTACGTTGATAGGTATCTTTATGATTCTGGTCGGTCGTCCGCTGAGCGTCTATATCAGCTTGCTTCCGTTCGCGAAACGCATTACTCACCGTTCGCGCTTGTTTATATCGTGGGTTGGGTTGCGTGGGGCAGTGCCCATCATCTTTGCTACCTATCCGGTAGTGGCAAATGTGCACAGTGCCGATGTGATATTCAACATCGTCTTCTTCATCACCATCGTGTCGCTGGTTATACAGGGCACCACCGTGTCGCTGGCTGCCCGCCGCCTGAAGCTCTCCGCTCCGATGGAGAAAACCGGCAATGACTTCGGTGTAGAGTTGCCCGAAGAGATAGACACCGACCTGCGCGACATTACCGTCACTACCGAGATGTTGGAAGAGGGTAATACGTTGAAAGATATCACGTTGCCACATGGTTCGCTGGTGATGATTGTGAAGCGGGGATCAGAATTTCTTATTCCCAATGGCTCGTTGAAGTTGCACCTGAACGATAAGCTGCTACTGATTTCGGAAAAGAAAGATCCGTTGAAGAGCTAAGCGATCGTTGCTGCTTGCTTGATGGCTTTCTTCATGTGCAAAAAAGCCCCGATGTCTTCGTGATAAACATCGGGGCTTTCATGCGTTTGAGCCTTCTGCTCAAATGATTCCTAACTGTCGGAAGCACTTCGTCAGTTTTTCTACGGCAAAGTCGACTTGCTCTTTCGTATGGGTTGCCATGAGTGCTACGCGTACCAATGTGTCTTGCGGCGCACAAGCAGGCGGGATGACGGGGTTGATGAATATACCTTCGTCGAAAGCCAGCTTGGTGACGGTAAATGTCTTTTCGGTGTCGCGCACATAAAGCGGTATGATGGGCGAAGCGGTTTCGCCAATCTCGAAGCCTGCATCGCGGAACGTTTTCAGTGCGTAATTGGTGATGTCCCACAAGCGTTGCTGGCGTTCGGGTTCGGTCATGATGATGTGCAACGCCTCGCGAGCGGCAGCTGTGGCTGCCGGCGTGCTGCTGGCTTGGAAAATGTACGACCGAGCGGTGTGACGCAGGTAGTTGATGATGGAGAAATCGGCTGCCACAAAGCCGCCGATAGAGGCAAGCGATTTGCTGAAGGTGCCCATGATGAGATCGACGTCGTCGCTCACCCCGAAGTAATCGCATACACCGCGTCCTTGTTTGCCGAATACGCCGATGCCGTGCGCCTCGTCTACCATGAGGCTGGCATTGTATTTCTTCTTCAGTCTGACAATCTCGGGCAGGTTTGCCAAGTCGCCTTCCATAGAAAACAGACTGTCTACCACAATCAGTTTGATGGCTTCGGGGGTACACTTCTGAAGCTCACGCTCCAGCTCGTCCATATCGTTGTGCTTATATTTTAGCTGGGTGGCAAAAGAAAGGCGACGACCGTCCACTATCGATGCGTGTACACGGTCGTCGCAAATAATATAATCGTTACGTCCTGCAAGTTGGGGAATAACTCCCTCATTGACGGTGAAACCGGTAGAGAAGCAAAGGGCATCTTCTTTTCCGACAAACTCGGCTAACTCTTTCTCTAACTCTACGTGAATGTCGAGCGTACCGTTCAGCAAACGCGAGCCGGCACAACCCGTGCCGTATTTATCGGTCGCTGCTTTGGCTGCATCAATAATTCGCTGGTCGTAAGTCAATCCCGTATAAGCATTCGAACCGAACATTAATACTTTTTTGCCACCCATTAGCACTTCCGTGTCTTGATGGCTGTCTATTGTGCGGAAGTAGGGATAGACACCTTTAGCCATAAATTGTTGTGGCTGGTCATACTTCGACAATTTGTCTTGCAATAAACCCATGGAATGATTCTTTATGTAGTATAAAATATTAACTATTTAATAATTAACCTGTTTCAAACGGGGACAAAGATAGAAAAAATATAATGGCAATAGTTTTTCTTTTGTTGAAAAAATGCGCTTTATTGCTTATTTAGCGTGATTGCCGAACAAAGTTTAAACTATTTGTTCTAACTTTGCGGGTCGAAAACCGCCATAGCAAGGCATTTTAGGATGGGACAAAAAAATAAAATAGTAACGTTTGTAATCAACCCCAACTCGGGCACGCAGAATAAAGAACACGTACTGCGAATCATCGAAGAACGGCCGGACAGAGAACTCTATACGCCGGAGGTGGTATATACCGAATATGCCGGTCATGCTGTAGAGATAGCTGCCCGCAAAGCACAAGAAGGGGTATTTGCCGTAGTTGCCGTAGGTGGCGACGGCACGATCAACGAAATTGCCCGTTCGCTGGTGCATACGCCTACGGCGCTGGGTATTGTACCGTGCGGTTCGGGCAACGGATTGGCGCGGCATTTGCAAATTCCGATGGACATAAAGAAAGCTATTGATGTTATCGACGAGGGATACTTGGAGATGATTGATTATGGCAAGATAAACGGAGTGCCCTTTTTCTGTACTTGCGGGGTGGGATTCGACGCCTTTGTCAGCCTGAAGTTTGCCGAAGCCGGAAGACGCGGACCGCTTACCTATTTAGAGAAAACCCTGATGGAAAGTTTGAACTATCAACCGGAAACCTACGAATTGGAGACCGAAGACGATACGCTGAATGATAAAGCTTTCCTGATAGCATGCGGCAATGCGTCGCAATATGGGAACAACGCCTACATTGCACCACAGGCAGAGCTGACCGACGGACTGCTGGATGTGACCATACTCGAACCCTTTACGGTGCTCGATGTGCCGTCGCTGGCATTTCAACTGTTCAACAAAACCATCGACCAGAACAGCCGCATCAAAACCTTCCGCTGTCGGAAGTTGCACATACATCGTAGCAAGGAGGGAGTGGCACACTTCGACGGCGACCCGATTATGATGGGAAAGGATATAGAGGTAAAGGTGATACGCGAAGGACTGCGCGTCATTGTACCGTCGGATGCGCCTAAAGGTTCGCTCAATGTGCTGCAACGGGCACAGGATTATATCAACGGATTGAAACAACTCAACGAAACCATCGTAGAGGATATCTCCCAAAAGAACAAGGCTATGCTGCAAAAGGGAAAAGAACAGATTAAGAAGCTTACAACATTATAATAATATTAATACGTTATGTTTAGAACAAACACTTGCGGAGAATTGCGTATCTCCGATGTGAATAGACAAGTGACATTGGCCGGTTGGGTACAGCGCAGCCGAAAAATGGGAGGGATGACCTTCGTTGACCTGCGCGATCGCTACGGCATTACTCAATTGGTATTCAACGAAGAGGTGAATGCCGAACTGTGCGACCGCGCCAACCGGCTGGGACGTGAGTTTGTGATCCGGATAAAAGGTCTCGTCAACGAACGGTTCAGTAAAAATGCCAATATGCCGACGGGTGATATTGAAATCATCGTATCGGAACTGAATATTCTCAATACTGCATTGACGCCGCCTTTCACCATTGAGGACAATACCGACGGCGGCGACGACATCCGCATGAAGTATCGTTACTTGGATCTGCGCCGCCCCGCGGTGCGTAGAAATCTGGAGCTGCGACACAAAATGACCATTGCCGTGCGCCGTTATCTCGACGAACAAGGCTTCATCGAAGTGGAAACGCCTGTATTGGTAGGCTCTACGCCCGAAGGAGCACGCGACTTTGTGGTGCCTTCGCGTATGAATCCCGGACAGTTCTATGCCTTGCCTCAAAGTCCGCAGACGCTGAAGCAACTGCTGATGGTGTCGGGCTTCGACCGTTACTTCCAGATTGCCAAGTGCTTCCGCGACGAAGACTTGCGTGCCGACCGCCAGCCGGAGTTCACACAGATCGACTGCGAGATGTCGTTTGTTGAGCAGGATGATATTATCAATCTGTTCGAGGGAATGACGAAGTTCCTCTTCAAAGAGATTCGGGGCATTGAGCTGACCGAACCGTTTTTGCGCATGTCGTGGGCAGATGCGATGAAATACTACGGCAGCGACAAGCCTGATATGCGCTTCGGCATGACCTTCGTCGAGTTGATGGATGCACTGAAGGGGCACGGTTTCCCTGTGTTCGACCAAGCAGCATACATCGGCGGTATCTGCGCCGAAGGGGCTGCACACTACACCCGTAAGCAACTCGATGCTTTGACCGAGTTTGTGAAACGACCGCAAATAGGCGCCAAAGGATTGGTTTATGCCCGTGTGGAAGCCGACGGAACGGTGAAATCGAGCGTCGACAAGTTCTATAACCAAGAGACGCTGCAACGTCTGCGCGCGCGCTTCGGTGCCAACCCCGGCGACCTGATATTGATATTGAGTGGCGACGATGCCATGAAGACCCGCAAACAGCTTAGCGAACTCCGTCTGGAGATGGGGAATCAATTGGGCTTGCGCGACAAGAATCGGTTTGCCTGTCTGTGGGTGGTCGACTTCCCCATGTTTGAGTGGAGCGACACGGAGAATCGCTTGATGGCGATGCACCACCCCTTTACCCACCCCAAAGACGAAGACATTGCCCTGCTCGACACCCACCCCGCAGCCGTACGCGCCGATGCTTACGACATGGTGGTCAATGGCGTGGAGGTGGGCGGAGGCTCTATCCGTATCCACGACCCGAAGCTTCAAGCCAAGATGTTCGAGATATTGGGCTTCACCCCCGAGAAGGCGCAGCAGCAGTTCGGCTTCCTGATGAACGCTTTCAAGTACGGCGCTCCCCCCCACGGAGGTTTGGCTTACGGTCTCGACCGATGGGTATCGCTCTTTGCCGGATTGGACAGCATTCGCGACTGCATCGCCTTCCCCAAAAACAACAGCGGACGCGATGTGATGCTCGATGCACCGTCGGAACTCGACCTGTCGCAACTCGACGAGCTGAATCTGGTGGTGAAGGTGAAAGAATAAAAGTTGAAAGAAAAGAGTGAGGCACGGATTACGTAATCCGTGCCTCACTTTTACTTCAGCTCTGCCAATATCTTCTTCACATCGGCAGCTTTCAGTCTGCCGTGCACCTTCTCGCCGATCATCACTACGGGCGCCAATCCGCAGGCGCCTACGCAGCGCAGGCAGTCGAGCGAGAACTTGCCGTCGGGGGTGGTTTCGCCCACCTCGATGTTCAGTACGCGCTTAAACTCATCGAGCAACTGCTCGGAGCCGCGCACGTAGCAGGCGGTGCCCATGCAGACAGAGATGGGATACTTACCCTTAGGCTTCATTGTAAAGAAGGTGTAGAACGTAACCACACCATAGACCCGCGACACGGGAACACCGAGCTGCGTGGCAATGACACGCTGCATCTCCTCGGGCAGATAACCCTGCAGATGCTGCGCTTCGTGCAATATATTGATAAGTTCGCCGGGACGGTTGCCGTATCGTTCGCAGATGTCGCGCACTTGTTGGGCAACGCCGCATGACAATTTTACTTCTGACATAAATCTCTTTACCTCCTTTCAATCCATTGATTTATTAAAATAGTGCGTATGCAGCAGGTGGTGTGCCGTTTCGCCAAGCGGCTTGCCCAAGAACTCCTCATAGAGACTTTGTATGTAGTGGTTCTCGTGCGACTTGCGCTTGGGTTTCATGGCATCTTCACGATAGAGGGCATTGGCGCGGGCATAGAGTATGTCGGAGTTGCCATGGTGCAACGGTTGTCCGCCACCGCCGATACATCCGCCCGGGCAAGCCATGATTTCGATGACGTGATATTCGTTGCGTCCGGCACGTATGTCCTCCAACAGATGGCGGGCGTTGCCCAATCCGTGAGCTATACCCACCTTCAGCTCGAATCCATTCAGGTCGATGGTGGCACGGCGCACGCCTGTCATTCCGCGTACCTGTTCAAAGTTGACGTTCATCAGTTGCTTGCCGGTATATATCTCGTACACCGAGCGCAGGGCAGCTTCCATGACGCCGCCGGTGGTTCCGAAGATGACACCCGCGCCGGTCGATGCACCCATCGGCTGATCGAACTCCTTATCGGTGAGCAGCGTAAAGCCGATGTTGGCGCGTTTGATGAGCCGTGCCAGCTCGCGGGTAGAGAGCGAATAATCCACGTCGGGGTTGCCATGGGTCTTGAACTCATCGCGCGAGCATTCGTACTTCTTAGCCAGACAGGGCATGATCGATACAACCACTAATTTCTCTCGCGGAATACCCATCTTCTCAGCCCAGTAGGTCTTGGCAATGCTGCCGAACATCTGTTGCGGCGAGCGTGCTGTCGAGGGAATGTCGAGCAGATCGGGAAAATGATGTTCGAAGAAGTTGACCCATGCCGGACAACACGAGGTGAGAATAGGCAGGCGCACCGACTTGTCGCCATTCAGATGGCGCGTGAGGCGGTTCAGTATCTCGGCACCCTCCTCCATAATGGTGAGGTCGGCAGCAAAGTCGGTATCGAACACATAGTCGAAGCCCAGCTCGCGCAAGGCGTAGACCATCTTACCGGTGACGAGCGTACCGGGTTGCAGTCCGAACTCCTCGCCCAAGGCAGCGCGCACGGCGGGGGCTGTCTGTACGATAACGACCTTGTCGGGGTTCTCCAAGTCGTCGATCAGGCGGTTGGTATAGTCGCGTTCGGTCAAAGCACCTACGGGACATACGGCTACACACTGTCCGCAGTAGGTACACTCGCTCTCGGTCAGCTTACGGTCGAATGCCGGGGCAATGGTTGTGTGAAATCCGCGATCTACTGCTCCCAACGCACCCACGGTTTGTACCTCGTTGCACACCGTTTCGCAGCGGCGGCAATAGATGCACTTCTCCATGTTTCGCACGATGGATGCCGACACCTCCTGCTTACGCGGGGCATGCTCGCCGTAGTTATAGAGTTTTTCGTCTATATTCACGCGACGTGCCAGTGTTTGCAGTTCACAGTTGTTGCACTTGGGGCAGGTGAGGCAATCATTGGGGTGGTCGGAGAGGATAAGTTCTACCAGCACCTTGCGCGAGTTCATCACTCGCAACGTACTGGTGCGCACCTTCATGCCTTCGGTGCAGGCAGTGGCGCAGGCAGGCGCCAAGTTGCGACGCCCTTCCACCTCTACGGCGCAGATACGGCACGACGCCGGTCGGTTTTTCACGCAGGTTCCTTTCATGTCAATGTGGCACAGCGTGGGAATATCAATCCCTATCTTCTGTGCCGCTTCGAGAAGGGTGGTTCCCTGCGGCACGGTGATGTAGTGATGGTCTATTTGTAGAGTAACTTGTCTATCTTCCATAATATAATGAGTTGATGTTTGTTTTTGGCACACGGATGACACGGATGAACACGGATTTTCTTTGAAAAGTATATGATATGCTCAGATGCTGCGAATATAAAAAATCCGTGGTCATCCGTTTCATCCGTGTCATCCGTGTGCCTATTAGGCAACGCTGATGGCTTTGAACTTACAACGCGACACGCAGACGCCACACTTGATGCAGGTGTTCGGATCGATGGTGTGCGGTTTCTTTAGTTCGCCTGCAATGGCGTTGGCAGGGCAGTTCTTGGCGCATAGTCGGCAACCGATGCAGAGCGTCGGGTCGATGGCATAGCTCATCATCGACTTGCACTGGTGCGCACGGCAATGCTTGTCGCGCACATGCTCCAGATACTCCTCACGGAAGTTGGCGAGCGTCGAAAGCACCGGATTGGGTGAGGTCTGTCCCAGTCCGCAAAGGGCGGTATCCTTGATGACCTTTCCAAGGGTAGAGAGTGTGTCGAGATCTTCTTCGGTGCCGCGTCCGGCAGTAATCTTATCGAGCAGCTCAAGCAATCGCTTGTTGCCGATTCGGCAGGGGTTGCATTTGCCGCACGATTCTTCGACGGTGAAGTCGAGGTAGAAGCGGGCTACGGAGACCATGCAGTCGTCTTCGTCCATCACAATCATTCCGCCCGATCCCATCATGGAGCCTTCTGCCAGCAGGTTATCGAAGTCGATAGGGGTGTCGAGATGCTTCTCTGTGAGGCAGCCCCCCGACGGACCGCCGGTCTGCACCGCCTTGAAACGTTTGCCTCCCTTGATGCCGCCACCAATCTCGTAGATCACTTCACGTAGCGTAGTACCCATAGGTACCTCGATCAGTCCTACATTATTTATCTTGCCTGCCAAAGCAAACACTTTCGTGCCTTTCGACTTGGCAGTACCGATGGAAGCGAACCATTCGGCTCCTTTTTGCAATATGATAGGCACATTGGCAAAGGTCTCTACGTTGTTCACATTGGTCGGTTTGCCCAGATAGCCTGCTTCGGCAGGGAAAGGAGGCTTCAGTGTCGGCTCGCCGCGTTTACCTTCCATGGAGTGGATGAGAGCGGTTTCCTCACCACACACAAAGGCGCCGGCGCCGTAGCGAATATCGATGTCGAAGTTGAAGCCGCTACCCAGTATATTCTTGCCCAACAGCCCGTATTGACGGGCTTGACCGATGGCAATCTTCAGCCGTTGAATGGCGAGCGGGTATTCGGCACGGATATAGACCAGTCCTTGCGAAGCATGGATAGAGTAGCCGCACAGGGTCATCGCTTCGATGATAGAGTGCGGGTCGCCCTCCATGATACTCCGGTCCATGAAGGCGCCCGGGTCACCCTCGTCGGCATTGCACACGACGTACTTTCGGTCGGCTTGGCTCTTGCTTGCCAGCTCCCACTTTAGTCCGGTGGGGAATCCGCCTCCGCCGCGTCCGCGTAATCCCGAACGTTTGATGACATCCACTACGTAGGCGGGCTGACGGTTGAGCAGACTGTCTGCCAACGCCGAGTATCCGTCTTGTGCAATGTACTCTTCGATGTTTTCAGGGTCTATCAGTCCGCAATTGCGCAAGGCGATGCGCATCTGCTTGCGGTAGAAGTCCATGTGCTTCGAGTCGCTCACGGTCTTTTCGGTCTTGGGGTCTACATAGAGCAGTCGTTGTAACTTCCGTCCGGCTACAATGTGCTCGTCTACAATTTCGTCGGCATCAGCCGGGGTCACCTGTGTATAGAACGTGTTGTCGGGTATCACTTTGACAATAGGTCCTTTTTCGCAGAAGCCGAAGCATCCGGTGGTGATCACATCTACCTTATCGGTAATCTGATGCCGCTCGAGGGCTTGCTGAAGACGTTCAGCAATCACATGACTTTCGGATGCCTTACATCCGGTACCGCCACAAATCAGGATTTGCAGGTGCGGGGTACCCACGGATAGTCCGCAGGTTTCCTCCGAGATCTTTTTGTCGCTCTGCCGACGCAACAAGAGCGCGTCGGAGGCCTGTTCCTTCATTTGTCGCAGGTCTTGAATAGAGGATAAATGTTTCATTGAATGCATTATGAGTTAGTCATAGCGGGGGCAAAGGTAAATCTATTTTTGCAAATTCATGCATAAACTATGCGAAATCGTAACAATAATATAGAAATGTTCTTCTGTTTCTCTCATGGCGTGAGTGGTAAATACCGGTCTCAATGAGACGGGGTTAGTCCGGCTCTCAAAATTGTTGTATACGGATTTTCCCCGTTTGCTTGCATATCTTATTGAAAAAGCGGATATTTGCCGCTTGCTTGACGTTCATTTGAATGATTTACCATAAAAATGAAAACTTGCTTGAATTACTCACTATAAAAAGACTTATATACTCATGGCTAAAATCACCAAAGAAGCTGCCCTGCTTTACCACTCGCAGGGTAAGCCGGGAAAAATCGAAGTTGTTCCCACCAAACCACACAGCACACAGACGGATTTATCGCTCGCCTACTCACCCGGCGTAGCCGAACCTTGTCTGGAAATCGAAAAGAATCCGCAGGATGCGTACAAATACACCGCGAAAGGAAATCTGGTAGCCGTTATTTCTAACGGTACTGCCGTACTCGGACTGGGCGACATTGGTGCGCTGAGTGGTAAGCCGGTTATGGAAGGTAAGGGACTGCTCTTCAAAATCTATGCCGGCATTGACGTGTTCGACATCGAAGTGAACGAGAAAGACCCCGACAAGTTTATTGCTGCCGTTAAAGCCATTGCTCCCACTTTCGGTGGTATCAATCTGGAAGACATCAAGGCGCCCGAATGTTTTGAGATAGAGCGCCGGTTGAAAGAGGAACTCGACATCCCCGTGATGCACGACGACCAGCACGGCACTGCCATCATCTCGAGCGCCGGACTGATGAATGCCCTCGAGGTGGCAGGCAAAAAGATCGAAGAGGTGAAGATTGTGGTAAACGGCGCCGGCGCCTCTGCCATTTCGTGTACCAAGTTGTATGTCTCGCTTGGCGCACGGTTAGAAAACATCGTCATGCTCGACAGTAAAGGGGTCATTACCCAAGACCGCACCAATCTGAACGAACAGAAGCGCTACTTTGCCACCTCCCGTACCGATGTACATACCCTTGCGGAGGCTATTCGCGGTGCCGACGTCTTTTTGGGTCTTTCTAAGGGCAATGTGCTGACACAAGATATGGTACGTAGCATGGCGCACCGTCCGATTGTGTTTGCGCTTGCCAACCCCGACCCTGAAATAACCTACGAAGATGCCATGGCTGCGCGTCCCGATGTGCTGATGGCTACCGGTCGTTCCGACTATCCCAATCAGATCAACAATGTCATAGGGTTCCCCTATATCTTCCGTGGCGCCCTCGACACGCAGGCATGCGCTATCAACGAAGCGATGAAGCTGGCTGCCGCACGTGCCATCGCCCTGCTTGCCAAACAGCCGGTGCCCGACGTGGTGAACGAGGCATACAAGGTGAATAACCTCACCTTTGGTCCCGACTATTTCATTCCGAAGCCGGTCGATCCGCGTCTGATCACCGAAGTGTCGTGTGCCGTAGCGCAGGCGGCTATGGAGAGTGGTGTAGCGCGTCAACACATCGACGATTGGGATGCTTATCGGGTACGTCTGCGCGAACTGATGGGTTACGAAAGTAAGCTTACCCGCCAGCTCTATGATACGGCACGCCTGCATCCGCAACGGGTGGTCTTTGCCGAAGGTACTCATCCCAACATGCTCAAGGCGGCTGTCGAAGCCAAATCCGAAGGTATCTGTCAGCCCATTGTGTTGGGCAACGACGAAACGATTACCAAGCTGGCTAAAGAACTCGAACTTAGCTTGGACGGCATTGAAATCGTTAATCTGCGTCACCCCGACGAAGCTCCCCGACGCGAACGCTACGCCCACATGCTGGCACAGAAGCGTGCCCGCGAAGGCGCCACTTACGAGGAGGCAAACGATAAGATGTTCGAGCGCAACTACTTCGGCATGATGATGGTAGAGACGGGCGATGCCGATGCCTTCATTACCGGATTGTACACCCGATACAGCAATACCATTAAGGTAGCCAAGGAGGTCATCGGTATTCGTCCCGAGTATAAACACTTCGGCACCATGCACATCCTGAACTCGAAAAAGGGAACTTACTTCCTCGCCGATACACTCATCAACCGGCACCCCAACGCCGACACGTTGATTGATGTTGCCCGACTGGCAGACCACACCGTGCGCTTCTTCAACCATACGCCGGTGATTGCCATGCTGAGCTACTCAAACTTCGGCGCCGACAATGCGGGTAGTCCGCAGAAAGTGCACGATGCCGTAGGCTACATGCAGCGCAGCTATCCGGACTTGGCTATCGACGGTGAGATGCAGGTCAACTTTGCCCTCGACCGCAAGTTGCGCGATATGAAGTATCCGTTTACCCGCCTATATGGGAGAGATGTGAATACCTTGATATTCCCCAACCTCAGTTCTGCCAATTCGGCTTATAAGCTGTTGCAAGCCATGAATACGAATACCGAATTGATAGGACCGATACAGATGGGATTGAACAAACCTATCCACTTCACCGACTTTGAAAGCAGTGTGCGCGACATCGTCAACATCACTGCCGTAGCTGTGATCGATGCCGTGGTCAGCAAAAAGATAGCTGCTCAATGAGAAAACCACTTTCCACATCGCAATGTGTATGCATAGTGCTGCTCTGGGCAGCACTATGCTATTGGGTTTTGGTCTCTGTTCCGCGGATAGACGGACCGGTGATTCTGACGCTTGTCATATCTGCCGGGTTGGTGTTTATTCCGGTCGTGAAGTCTTTGAAAAAGAGATAAGAGAGATCACTTCAACGTCATTCCAAGATTGTACATCACAAAGCTGTACACATCTGCCTGTTCCTCCAATACTTTCGTCATGGGCTTTCCCGAGCCGTGACCGGCTTTGCTGTCGATGCGTATCAGTGTGGGGTAAGTGCCGTCGTTGCATGCCTGAAGTGTAGCGGCAAATTTGAATGAGTGCGCGGGTACTACGCGGTCGTCGTGGTCGGCAGTGGTCACCAGCGTAGCCGGATATCGGGTGCCGGGTTTCAGGTTGTGGAGCGGCGAATAACCTTTCAGATACTCGAACATCTCCCGACTGTCTTCGCTCGTGCCGTAGTCGCTTGCCCAGTTCCAGCCGATGGTGAACTTGTGATAGCGCAACATATCCATTACACCCACTTGCGGAATGGCTACCCGATAGAGGTCGGGACGTTGCGTCATGCAGGCGCCTACCAGCAGTCCGCCGTTAGAACCGCCCACTATGCCGATCTTCGAAGGATGGGTGTAGTTGTTGGCTATTAAATATTCGGCAGCGGCAATGAAGTCGTCGAATACATTCTGTTTCTGCATCTTCGTGCCTGCTATGTGCCAGGTCTCGCCATATTCGTTTCCACCGCGTATATTTGCCAGCACGTAGATGCCGCCACTTTCGAGGTACGGAATGCGATAAGGTGAGAAGCTGGGACCGTAAGTGATGCCGAAGCCGCCGTATCCGTAGATGTAGACAGGATTCTTGCCGTCTTTCTTCATACCTTTTTTATATACAAGGAACATCGGGATCTTTGTGCCGTCTTTCGAGGGGTAGAAGATCTGTTCGGTCACGAAATCATCGGGATTGAAGTTGACTTTCGGGGCGCGGAACACGGTGTAGCTGTTGTTATCCATGTCGTACCGATAGATGGTTCCCGGAATGGTGAACGAGGTGAAGCTGAAGAAGCACTCCTTGTTGTCTTTATTGCCGCTGAAACCAACCGAACCGGGAGCGGGAAGCTTTATCTCCTGTATCTCTTTGCCGTTCAGGTCGTAGAGATAGGCACGGTTGGCTACATCTACATCGTAGGTCAGGAAGAGTTTGCCGCCTATGATCTGTATACCCGACAAGACATTCTTGCTCTCCGGCACCAGCATTTGCCACTCTTTCAGGGCGGGTTTGTCGATGGTGGTTACCATGACGCACATGTTGGGGGCGTTGTAGTTGGTAGCCAGGTAGATTTTGTTGTCTGTTACCTCGATGGGGTTATAAGTGTACTCCATATCGGTAGCCATGGCAATGAACGGAGCATTGGGTTTGCGCAAGTCTTTTGCGTACAAGGCGTTTCCGCGTCCGGCTCCACTCTCATAGAGAAACATCACCGTTTCATCTTCGCTCACGCTGACCGAGTAGAAGCGCTTGGGGTAAGCCGAATTCTGATAAACCAACCGGTCGGCAGTTTGCGGGGTGCCGATGCGGTGATAGTACACCTTGTGGTTCTCGTTCACGTTCGAGAACTCCTTGCCTTGTACCGGCGCATCGTAGGCGCTGTAGTAGAAGCCGTCGCCCTGCCAGGCAGCATCTGTGAACTTCGCCCACGTGATGTGGTCGTCGAGCCGTTTGCCGGTAGCGGCGTCCATGACATAGATTTCCGTCCAGTCCGACCCGCTACGCGAGATGGTGTAGGCAGCATATTTGCCGTTGTTCGCGAACGATAATCCGGTCAGCGCCACTGTGCCGTCGTCCGACAGCTTGTTCGGGTCGAGGAAGATGTGCGGCTCGCTGTTCAAGTCATCCTGCACATAAATGACACTTTGGTTCTGCAACCCGTCGTTTTTCGAGAAGTAATATTTGCCATGCTTCTTGAACGGGGCACCCATCTTTTCGTAGTTGGCAAGGCTGGTGAGCCGTTTCAACAAATCGTTGCGGAAGGGTATTTTTGCCAGATAGGCATCTGTTACCTTATTCTCGGCAGCTACCCATGCGGCGGTGGCAGCCGAGGTGTCGTTCTCGAGCCAGCGATAGGGGTCGGGAACCTTTGTGCCGAAATATTCATCGACTGTATCTACCTTCTCGGCAACGGGATACGTCAGTTTGGGCTGTTGCTTACAAGCAATCATCATCATACTAATTGTTGTCAATAATAAAATTTTCTTCATACGCATTAGTTGTTAATGTTACAGCGGCAAAGGTACTCCATTTTTTTTCTTTACTTTTGCGCCCGACAGATATATTTTATGGATCAGGATTTATCGAACAAGAGTATACACCGAATGAGATTGCACTTCATATCCGGCGCCCTTTTTAGTTGGCTGACGGTTTTCGGTGGCATGTCGGCACAGCTTTTATCTGCCGGAGTACCTCCGCTTGCTCCGGTTGCTGTTCTTCTCTCCGAAAACGGAATGGCTTCCGAGGAGACCGTTACCGTCTATCCGGGCGATACCTACACGGGCAACGCTCCGCTGGAGTTCCGTTTTCGCTGGCAGGAGACCGACGATGCGTCGGTCGACACCTCGACCCTGCGCTTCGAGTGGAGCTTTGCCCGCGATGTGCAGTTTGCCGATATACTCCTGACCCGCTTCGATGCCGAAACTATCTATGCTTTTGCGGAGACAGGCACGTTTTATGTCCGTTTGACCGTTACCGACACGAGCACGGAGGAGACTGTGGTAAGCGATCCGTTCATCATTCGTGTTGCCGAATCCGAGCTGAAAGTGCCCAATGCCTTCTCGCCTAACGGCGACGGCGTGAACGATCTGTTTCGCGTCACCCACCAATCGCTGGTGCGCTTCCGTGCATTTATCTACAACCGCTGGGGGCAGGAGGTGTATCACTGGGGATTGGCAAATATCGATGCCGGATGGGATGGTACCCGTCACGGTAAGCCCGTGCCCGAAGGGGTTTACTTCATTGTGGTCGAAGCCGAAGGGGCAGACGGTATTTCGTACAAGATACGGGGGGATGTGAATTTGCTGAGGTAACAAACGATATGTCCCATAGCAGGGACTTTGTACCCGATGCTCATGTGAGGTCTTCGGTAGTTGTATGGAAAAGGTGTTCAGCCCGAAGGCAGAGAATCTTTTCCCGCCAAACAGTTGGTTGTGAGAAATAAAATGCAGAGCTTTGCACAAACAAAAGAACAACAGTATGATGGACGCTTTCAGAAAAATGCCGATAGGCATACAAGACTTTGAGAAGTTGCGTACAAACGGCTATCTGTACGTAGATAAGACTGCCTATATTTATCGCTTGATCTCCAGAGGAAAGCCCTATTTCCTGAGTCGTCCCCGCCGCTTCGGGAAGAGCTTGTTACTTTCTACGTTGAAAGCCTACTTTCAAGGAAAGAAAGAACTCTTTGACGGATTAGCCATTGCCGGACTGGAGAAAGATTGGATCGAGTATCCGGTGATTCATCTTGACATGAGCATCGGTTCCTATACGAGCGTTGAAAAACTGCTGGATGTGCTTGTCGGGAAACTGAAGCCTTACGAACAGGAGATAGGATATACCCATACCACGTCGGATCTTCCCAGCCGTTTTCAAGAACTGATCATGCAAACCGCTGCCAAAGCCGGACGTAGGGTGGTTGTGCTGATCGACGAGTACGATGCCCCGTTGCTTGATACCCTCGACAATATCGATCTTCACGACGAGATACATAAGCATCTGGCGGACTTTTACCTCACGTTGAAAGGATCCGATGCGTATTTACAATTCATCTTTCTCACCGGCGTCACCAAGTTTGCGCAACTCAACGTGTTCAGCAAGCTCAATCAATTGGACGACATCAGTCTGCAAGATCCTTATGCCGGTATCTGCGGCATCACCGAAGAGGAGTTGCTACACAATTTTCAACCCGAGCTTCACGCCTTGGCAGCGTACAACGACCAAACCTACGACGAAGCTGTTGCCGAGATGAAGAAGCGGTACGACGGGTATCACTTTGCTCGCAAAAGCCCCGATGTCTATAATCCTTTCAGCGTACTTAGGGTATTGGATACAAAGACTTATCGTGACTATTGGTTTAAGACTGCTACCCCCACCGCATTGGTCAAATTAGTCAAGCAGCAGAGGCTTCCCGTGTCCGAGATTGAACGCGGCGTCTGGGCGCGTGAAAAAGATATCGAAGATTTCCGCGTAGGTAAGAGCAGTTTGATACCTTTTCTGTATCAAAGCGGCTATCTTACCATCGAGGGATATAAAAAAGAGTTCAATACTTACACCCTCGGATTCCCTAACGAAGAGGTAAGATATGGATTCTATGAAGAACTGCTGTTACAATATGCCCCCGCGTCAGGTGAATCCGAGTTTACTCCCAATGCTTTCTTGGAAGAGTTGTACGCGGGCGATGTCGATTCGTTCATGAACCGCATCCGTGCCTTGTTTGCAAGCATCCCTTACAGCACCGCCGACGGCGGCACTCGAGGTGAAGACTTCTACCAATCCGTCTTCTTCCTGCTCTTCCGCCTGTTGGGACAATATTCTCAGATGGAGGTGGCGAGTGCCCGGGGTCGTGCCGACTTGGTGGTCACTGCGCCCGATACCCTCTATGTCTTTGAGTTCAAGATGATGAACAGCGGCACTGCCGAAGATGCCTTGCAGCAGATCGATGATAAAGGGTATGCCATTCCCTATTCAGCCGGTACGCGTAAGGTGGTGAAGATTGGCGCCGAGTTCTCGGAAGAGGAGCGGACGGTGAGCAGGTGGGTACAAAGTGTACAGACGGGCAAAATTATCTCCCTTTGATGTGAGGCAAAATTCCCTTTGATATCTAACCTATTTTATCATGACTTCATTCATCTCATAAACTCCCGTTCGTTTCTGACCATTCGGATGAGCTTCCATCGCATAGACTGCATAGCTTGGATCAGGTCGAGGATGGGAAGGGAGAGATAGTATCGGTGTGCTTCGCCCAATGACTTTGCGGTGAGGTTGACGGCTGCGATTTGCAGCAGAAAGCGGAGGATATAGACAAGAACGGCACCTCCCAGCACCCACCACTCGGCAGCAATGATGCTCATGACGATGCAAGCTACCGTAGCGACATAGAACAGTAGGCGCGTCAACGTTTCACAGCCGAGCAGGTAGCGTTGCATACCTTTGTACAGGCGCGAAGTCTCCATATAGCTCACCCGGTCTTCGCGCCACGTCTTGGCGCTGTCGATCGGTTCTTTGTGTACAACAGCCTCTTGTGCGGTCTCGACCCGTGTGTTTCGTCGTGTGGCATTGCTGTTGACGAAGAGGTCGTCGTCTCCCCGTTGCAGATATAGATATTCGGAAAAGCCTTTCCCGCGGAAAAACAGCTCCTTGCGATAAGCCAGATTGTTTCCAATGCCCATATAAGGGAAACGTGCCAGTGCAAGACCCAAATAGCGCATGGCGTTGAAGAGGGTGTGATAGGCTATTAGCTTGTGACGCCATCCCTTTTGAGATTCGTAGCCGCAATAGCCTAATACAATCTCGGTGTCGGGGGTGAAGTTGCGTGCCAACAGTTTCAGCCACTGATTGCCGACGGGGCGGCAGTCGGCTTCGGTCACCACCACCCAATCGTGCTTGCCGGCTCGGATGCCCAGCATGAGTGCCAACTTCTTATGGCTGATGTTGCGCGATGTTTGGGGGAGGAAGCTGTAATGCAGATGCGGATACTCGGCAGAGAGACGCTTGAGGTAGATGTCGCTGTCGTCTTCGTTGCCGTCGTTGACCACCACCACATCGAAGTCGGGATAATCTTGTTCCAAGATAGAGATGAGGTTGCGGCGAAGCTGCTGCTCTCCGTTGCGCGCCAATACAATGACCGACAAGGGCGGCTGCTCCGCGCTGAAAGAACCGCTTTCGCCTTTCACCTGCCTGTTACGGTTATAAATACGAAAGTAGAGCATGCCGTAGTAGCATAGCTGAATGATGAAAAGTATGCCGACGGCAATAGCAAACTGTATGGGGTATAACATATAAATAATCTATTTTCCCGACAAAGGTACGGCATTTGTGTATAACTTTGCAGTCTCAAACAAAAATAAATCAGGATGATACAAACAAAATAAAACATTTGCCGTTTCCTTATTTATTCATTTATCCTCTCTTCGGGTTAACAGGAAAAGGTACTTATACTTAACAACTCTTTTAATATGGTAAAAAGTTTATTGTCAAAACACAGATGGAAACAGCACAGCAAGCAGATTGTGATAGTCTTGATCGGTGTGGTTGTCATTATTGGGATTGGTCGGATCGTCACCCGCAAACAAAAAACCGCCCCTGCATTGCCTACCGTTATGGTGTTGCCGGTTACACGGAGTAATGTAGAAATATATGGAGAATATGTAGGGCGTATCCGTGCACAACAGTTTGTTGAGGTGCGCGCCCGGGTAGAGGGTTATCTGGAACAGATGCTGTTTGCCGAAGGTTCGTATGTCACCAAGGGGCAAGTGCTGTTTGTTATTAACCCCGATCAATTCTACGCCAAAGCCGACAAGGCAAAAGCACAATTGAAAAAAGATGAGGCGCAAGCCCTCAAAGCCCAACGCGACCTGAAGCGCATCCGACCACTGTTCGAGCAGAAAGCTGCCAGTCAGCTCGATCTGGATAATGCCGAAGCTGCCTACGAGAGTGCTGTGGCTACCGTTGCCATGAGCAAAGCTGACTTGGCACAGGCTGAACAGGAAGTGGGCTATACCATTGTACGCTCGCCACTGACCGGACACATCAGCGAACGAAATGTCGATTTGGGCACGCTGGTCGGTCCCGGCGGAAAATCGCTGCTCACTACCATTGTCAAGAGCGATACCGTGCTGGTCGATTTCAGCATGACCGCGCTCGATTATCTGCGCAGCAAAGAGCGCAACGTCAATCTGGGGCAACAAGACAGTACCCGCTCGTGGCAACCCAACATCACCATTACACTGGCAGACAATACCGAATATCCCTACAAAGGGTATGTCGACTTTGCCGAGCCTAAAGTAGATCCGCAAACGGGTACCTTCTCGGTGCGTGCCGAGATGCCCAACCCCAAAGCTGTGTTACTGCCGGGGCAATTCACGAAGGTGCGGCTGCTGCTCGATGTGCGCGAAAATTCGGTCACCGTTCCCATGAAAGCGATTACGATCGAGAAAGGAGGCGCCTATATCTACACGTTGCGCCGCGACAGCACTGCCGAGAGGCGGTTCATCGAGCTGGGACCCGAAAGCGGCAATCATGTGGTGGTGGAACGGGGCTTAATAGCCGGCGAAAACATCGTGACCGAAGGGTTCCATAAGCTCACACCCGGCATGAAGGTGCGTGTGGTTACGTCGGAAGAGGTGATGGAAGAAAATGCTAAACCGACCGAACCATGAAAATATCCTTCTTCATTGATCGGCCTATATTTTCGATCGTCATATCTACGCTGATTGTAATCATCGGTGTGATCGGATTGACCATGCTGCCGATCGACCAGTATCCGCAGATAACGCCGCCGGTTGTAAAGATCAGCGCCTCTTATCCGGGCGCCGGCGCCCTGACCATGTCGCAGGCTGTTGCCACTCCCATCGAACAAGAGCTGAACGGTACACCCGGCATGCTGTATATGGAGTCGAGCAGCTCCAACTCCGGCGGATTTTCTGCTACGGTGACGTTCGACGTATCGGTCGACCCCGACATGGCTGCCGTAGAGATACAAAACCGCATCAAGCTGGCAGAATCGCGACTGCCTGCCGAGGTGTTGCAAAACGGTATCTCCGTTGAGAAGCAGACGCCCAGTCAGCTCATGACCCTCTGCATTACTTCGGACGACCCCAAGTTCGATGAAATCTACCTGAGCAACTTTGCTACCATCAATGTGCTCGACGTGCTCAGGCGTATTCCGGGTGTAGGGCGTGTATCCAACATCGGCAGCCGTTACTATGCCATGCAGATATGGGTACAGCCCGACAAACTTGCCAACTTCAGCTTGACCGTACAGGATTTGCAGAATGCGCTCAAGGAGCAGAACCGCGAATCGGCAGCCGGCGTGCTGGGACAACAACCGGTCGAGGGGCTTGACGTGACCATCCCCATCACCACACGCGGACGTCTGTCGACCGTCGGTCAGTTTGAAGATATCGTGGTGCGTGCCGGTGCCAACGGATCGATTATCCGACTGAAAGATGTGGCGCGCGTATCGCTCGAAGCCTCGTCGTATAGTACCGAAAGCGGTATCAACGGTGAGAATGCTGCCGTGCTGGGCATCTATATGCTGCCCGGAGCCAATGCTATGGAGGTAGCCCGCAGTGTGAAAGAGGCGATGCAGACCATCAGCCGGAATTTCCCCGAAGGATTGGGGTACGAGATACCGTTCGATATGACCTCCTATATTTCCGAATCTATCCACGAAGTGTACAAAACGCTCTTCGAAGCGTTGGCGCTGGTGGTGTTGGTGGTCTTCTTGTCGCTGCAGAGCTGGCGTGCCACGCTCATCCCGATGATTGCTGTCCCCATCTCGCTGATCGGTACGTTCGGCTTCATGTTGATTTTCGGCTTCTCGCTCAACATACTCACACTGCTCGGCTTGATATTGGCGATTGGTATTGTGGTCGACGATGCCATTGTGGTAGTCGAAGGGGTAGAGCACCTGATGGAGACCGAGAAGCTGTCGCCCTACGAAGCGACCCGGAAAGCCATGAACGGACTGGCAAGCGCGCTGATAGCTACCTCGCTGGTGCTGGCGGCAGTGTTTGTGCCGGTGAGCTTTCTGGGAGGTATCACGGGGCAGCTTTACCGGCAGTTCACCGTGACCATTGTGGTGTCGGTGCTCATCTCGACAGTAGTGGCGCTGACGCTCAGTCCCGTGATGTGCTCTCTGATACTGAAACCCGACAGCGGTAAACGCAAGAACATCGTCTTTCGCAAAATCAATGCTTGGCTGGGAATAGGCAATAAGAAATACATCTCGTTTGTGGAGCGGGGTATTAAGCATCCACGCCGAGTGCTGGGTGCGTTCGGCATGGTGGTGATAGCCATTTTTCTGATGAACAAGTTGGTTCCTACCAGTTTCCTGCCCGCAGAAGACCAAGGCTATTTCACCGTAGAGCTGGAGCTGCCCGAAGGCGCTACATTAGAGCGCACGCGCGCAGTGACCGAGCGTGCCATAGATTATCTGAACACCCATCCGTATATAGAATATGTGCAGAATGTCACAGGAAGTAGCCCGCGGGTGGGCACCAATCAGGCACGCTCGTCACTGACAGTGATTCTGAAGCCGTGGGGTGAGCGCAAGAACACCACCATCGGCCAAATCATGAGCGCTGTGCGGAGGCATTTGCAGGAGTATCCCGAGTGTAAGGTGTATCTCTCTACTCCGCCGGTGATACCCGGATTGGGGGCATCGGGCGGTTTCGAGATGCAACTCGAGGCACGTGGCGATGCTACGTACAGCAATCTGGTCGATGCCGTCGATACGCTGATGTACTATGCTTCCGGACATAAAGAGCTGAGCGGACTGTCGTCGTCGTTGCAGTCGGAGATACCGCAACTGTTTTTTGATGTCAACCGCGACAAGGTGAAGTTGCTCGGCGTGCCGTTGTCGGATGTCTATTCCACGATGAAAGCCTATACCGGCTCGGTATATGTCAACGATTTTAATCTCTTCAACCGTATCTATAAGGTATATATTCAGGCAGAAGCTCCTTATCGTGAACACAAAGATAACCTCAATCTCTTCTTTGTAAAGGCGTCAAACGGGGTGATGGTGCCGCTCAATTCGTTGGGCGATGCGTCGTACACGACCGGAGCCGGCACCATCAAGCGGTTCAACATGTTTACATCGGCAGTGATACGCGGGTCGGCTTCGCAGGGGTACAGCTCGGGGCAAGCCATGAATATCATGGAAGAGATCGCTCGCGACCATCTACCCGAGAATATCGGCTTGGAGTGGAGCGGTCTCTCTTATCAGGAGAAGCAGGCGGGCGGACAAACGGGCATGGTGATGGCGCTGGTCTTTCTGTTTGTCTTTCTCTTTCTGGCAGCGCAATACGAAAGTTGGACGGTGCCTGTTGCCGTACTGCTGTCGCTACCCATTGCGGCGCTGGGAGCCTATCTGGGCGTATGGATCTGCGGATTGGAGAACAATATTTATTTTCAGATAGGGTTGGTGATGCTGGTGGGCTTGGCTGCCAAGAATGCCATCCTCATCGTGGAGTTTGCCAAGACGCATGTCGACCAGGGAGCCGACTTGATCGAATCGGCTGTCTATGCGGCACGACTGCGCTTTCGTCCTATCCTGATGACGTCGTTGGCGTTCGTATTGGGCATGTTGCCGATGGTGGTAGCCAGCGGACCGGGTTCGGCAAGCCGACAAGCCATCGGTACGGGTGTCTTCTTCGGTATGATATTCGCCATTGTCTTCGGCATCATCCTCGTGCCGTTCTTTTTTGTGATGGTTTATAAGGCAACAGCGCTCATCAAAAGAAACAAAAAGTAATAAACGTATAGCAAGATATGAAACGATACCCTATATATAAGGTGTGGAGCGTGGCAGTGGTCATGCTGCCGACACTCCTCCTGTTGAGCGGTTGCAAAGTGGGAAAGCCCTATGTGCGCCCCGATCTGCATCTGCCCGAACAACTTGCACCGGAACAAGACAGCATCAGTCTGGGCAACTGCGACTGGCAGCAGATTTACACCGACTCGACGCTGCAGGCGCTCATTACGCGGGCGCTGGAGTATAATAAAGATCTACTTATTGCCGCCGCCCGCCTCAAAGAGATGGCTGCACAAAAACGCATAGCTACGGCAGCGCTGTTGCCGCAGGTCACCGGCAGGCTCACTGCCGAACGGGAGTTGGAGAATCATGGCGGCGATGCTTTCAAACGGACAGAGACCTTCGAGGCGAAGCTGCCGGTGGCATGGGAGATCGACCTGTGGGGCAAACTGCGGTGGGGGCGGACGGCTGCCGTTGCCGAATACTTGCAGTCGGTAGAGGCGAAGCGTGCGTTGCAACTCACCATCGTTGCCGAGGTGGCGCAGGCATACTACGAGCTGGTGGCGCTCGATACCGAACTGAATATCGTGAAGCAGACGCTCGAAGCGCGCCGCGAAGGGGTGCATCTGGCACGCATCCGTTTTGAGGGGGGATTGACGGCGGAGACCTCGTATCGACAGGCGCAGGTGGAGCTGGCGCGTACTGCTACATGGGTGCCCGACTTGGAGCGGCAACTCTCCTTGAAAGAGAATGATATCGCCTTCCTGACGGGCGAATATCCCCATCGCATGGTACGCTCCGGATGGCTGGAGGAGTTTAATCTGCCCGAGACGCTTCCGGTAGGATTGCCGTCGGACTTGCTGGAGCGCCGACCCGATATCCGACAGGCAGAGCAGCAACTGATTGCCGTTCATGCCCGCATGGGAGTGGCTTATACCCGTATGTTTCCTACTTTGGCGCTGACGGGTAGCTTCGGAGCCGAAAGCCTTTCGCTCGGATCGCTACTGAAATCGCCGTATACCATCCTCGATGCCGCTATCCTGACACCTGTCTTCGCGTGGGGGAAAAACCGTGCCGACTGGAAAGCCCGACAGGCTGCCTACGAGGGAGAGGTACACCGTTACGAGAAGACCGTACTGGCTGCCTTCAGAGATACGCGCAATGCCATTGTCAACTTCAATAAGATAAAAGAGGTGTACGAACTGCGCGCCCGCTTGGAGCAGTCGGCAAAGAGCTATATGGAGCTGGCGCAACTGCAATATATCAACGGGGTAATCAACTATCTCGATGTGCTCGACGCACAACGTGGTTATTTCGATGCACAGATCGGACTGAGCAATGCCGTGCGCGACGAACTCATAGCTATGGTGCAGCTCTATAAGTCGCTGGGGGGAGGGTGGTAACGAAAGATTGTGAGGGTAAAAGTGACTGTTTGCTTTGTATATATCATAAATCAGCGTACTTTTGTTCCCTCAAAATCACGTAAATAACCTTATATGGCAACAGTTGACGACAAGAAAGTTATCTTTTCGATGGTGGGATTGAACAAAATCATCCCCCAAAACAATAAACAAGTACTCAAAAACATCTACCTCTCGTTCTTTTATGGTGCGAAAATCGGCATCATCGGCTTGAACGGATCGGGTAAATCGACACTGCTGAAAATCATTGCCGGTCTCGACAAATCGTATCAGGGAGAGGTGGTCTTCGCACCCGGATACAGTGTGGGCTATCTGGCACAAGAACCCTATCTCGACCCGACCAAAACGGTTAAAGAGGTGGTGATGGAGGGTGTGCAACCCATTGTTGACATGCTGAACGAGTATGAAGAGATCAATCAAAAGTTCGGCTTGCCCGAATACTACGAAGACGGTGATCGGATGGACAAACTCTTTACCCGACAGGCAGAGCTGCAAGACATGATTGATGCCACCGACGCATGGAGTCTCGACAGCAAGCTGGAGCGGGCGATGGATGCCCTGCGCTGTCCGCCCGAAGAAGAATCGGTGAAGCACCTGTCGGGCGGTGAGCGGCGACGGGTAGCACTGTGCCGCTTGTTGCTGCAAAAGCCCGACATCTTATTGCTCGACGAACCGACCAACCATCTGGATACCGAATCGATCGATTGGTTGGAGCAGCACTTACAGCAATATGAAGGCACGGTGATTGCCGTGACGCACGACCGCTACTTCCTCGACCATGTAGCCGGATGGATTCTGGAACTTGACCGCGGTGAAGGCATTCCATGGAAAGGCAATTATAGCAGTTGGCTGGAACAGAAAAGCCGCCGCATGGCACAGGAAGAGAAGAGCGTGAGCAAACGGCGCAAAACGCTGGAACGCGAGCTGGAGTGGGTACGTATGGCTCCCAAAGCCCGACATGCCAAAGGGAAAGCCCGTCTGAACTCGTATGACAAGCTCTTAAACGAAGATGTCAAGGAGAAGGAGGAGAAGTTGGAGATATTTATACCCAACGGTCCGCGATTGGGCAATAAGGTGATAGAGGCACGGCATGTAGCCAAAGCTTATGGTGACAAGCTGCTCTTCGACGACCTCAACTTCGTGTTGCCGCCCAATGGCATTGTAGGGGTTATTGGTCCGAACGGTGCCGGTAAGACCACCCTGTTCCGGCTTATCATGGGGTTGGAGCGTGTCGACAGCGGAACATTTGAAGTCGGTGAAACGGTGAAACCGGCATATATAGACCAGCAACACAGCGACATCGACCCTGCCAAGAGCGTTTATCAAGTCATTTCGGGCGGCAATGAACTCATCCGTATGGGCGGACGCGACCTCAATGCACGCGCCTATCTGTCGCGCTTCAACTTCTCGGGAGGCGATCAGGAGAAGTTGTGCGGCGTGCTCTCGGGAGGCGAACGCAACCGGTTGCATCTGGCGCTGGCACTGAAGGAGGAGGGCAATGTGTTGCTGCTCGACGAACCGACCAACGATATTGATGTGAATACGTTGCGGGCGCTCGAAGAGGGTCTCGAAGACTTTGCCGGATGTGCCGTGGTAATCAGTCACGACCGTTGGTTCCTCGACCGTATATGCACGCACATTTTGGCGTTTGAAGGCGATTCGAATGTGTTCTACTTTGAAGGCTCGTACTCTGAATATGAAGAGAACAAGCTGAAACGATTGGGACGGGAAGAGCCTAAACGTGTGAAATACCGGAAGCTGATGTAGCGCGCCGTTGCTTCTTCATCAAGCGGTTACTTCGTAAGATCAAAGAGATAGGTTACTTTTGCCACGATGGCGGTATGCGCCGAACGGGCAAAGTAATCTTTCTTTGTACTGTTGAAGAAGTCGGAGAGGGCGTAATAGTAGCGACCCTCCAACAGGAAGTTACCGATACCGGTGCGCCACTCGACGCCTGCACCGCCGGTGATGCCGTAGTCGAACTTATTTTCTACTTTCATGTCGTGTTGCTGCGGAGTGGTTATATCGCTCCAGTCGCCACCCAGCTTCGAGCTTTCGCCCACAAAGAAGCCTACCTGCGGACCCAGATTGAAGAAGAATTGAAACTTCTTGCCGAAAGCCAGATGTGCCAGAAAAGGCATCTCGACATAATTCATGGTGCGCTCGTACTTCAATGTAGGATAATCTTCGTAGAACTCGCTCCAGCCGTGTTGCGAGTAGTTTACTTCTATCTGTACGCCACAGATCATGGCGAAATATTTCTCGGAGATGTAGCGAAGGGTAAGCCCTGCATGGATGCCTTGCTTATCGTGCTGGCGCATGGAGGGAGAGAAGCTGACGGTGTTGAAGTTCATCCCACCATTCACACCCACGGCGAAGTTGTGACGCAGTTCGCCCACTTGTGCCTGTACGCCGATGGCAAAGAGCATGCACAGGGCGGTTATAACGAATCTTGCTTTCATACGCTCAATCAAAATCTAACTTCATGACTTCGTAGCCTTTCGTGAAGTGCACGAAGAACACTTTACGGTTAATGAATCCGCCAAAGTTATTCACCCGTTCAAATTTAAAACCGGTCTGGATGGATACCAGATTCATGTCGCCCATCTTCTCTTCGAATGTCGAGCCGTAGCGCGACAATCCGCTCAGGAAGAAGTAGCCCGTATCGAATCCCAGCATGCCGTATCGGGGGTAGCGTTCGTCCATCATTTTGGAGTACCAGCGGCGATAGTTATGTATGAAGTTGATGGCCGCCGGCAACAGGTTGTTGGTGTAGAATGAGGAGTAGAAGTAGGCATCCAGCTCAAAGAAGGCGTCCAAATGGTCTTTGGTATAGGTCTGCCACTCGGGGTAGCCAAACAGGCGGATGGAGGTTTCCGGCAGTTCGCGTGCCAGTAGCGTCAACTGTGGAATGACCTTGATCAGGATGGCGTTGCTGCCCGAGGTGGGGATGAATATGTTCTCACGGTCGTTGCGGAGCGTTGTCTTCAACTCTTCGGGGGTAGCATCTTCCGACACGGTGGTCATGGGAATGGCACGGTTGCGCAATGCCTCTTTCAACCCGTTGATAAACTCTGCTTTCTCGTCGTTGTCGGCGCCCGACGATGCCATGAAGACGATGTTCCCATTGGGGAACTCGCGCACAAAGTGCTCGTACACTTCCGAGTATAGATAAGACTGCGGGGTGTTGATCTGGAAGATGGAGGGGTTGTGGAATACCGTATTGTCTTTCGAGGTAAACGGAATGACGAGCCGTATCTGGTTCTTATCGGCAAATTCGGCAAGCGGCGCGATGTGCGACGGGTGCAGGGGTCCGAAGATGATGTCCATTCGCTTCAGCTCCTCTTTGGCAAGGATGTTTTTCAGGGAGCTGCTTTCCGATCCGGAGTTGTAAGTGTATAAGTCGATAGAGGTTCCTCTGCGTTTCAGGCTGTCGACAGCCATCAGAAAGCCTTCATAGTATTCTACCATACGCGCCGAGGTCTCGTTTCTGCTTTCCAGAAAGGGGAGAATAATAGCTGCCCGCACGGTGTTGATGCGCCGGGGTTCCTTCTTGTTTTCTTCGAAGAGCTGATAGTTGCTGGGGGGCAGGGGAGGGGGGGCGGCCTTCGTCGCCGGATAGGGGATGCAGAGATACTCGCCTTTCTTAATCTTTTGTCCGCCTTTCAACTCGGGGTTGGCAGCGATGAGTTCGGCTTCGCTGATGCCATACTTGCGGCTGATGCTGTATATTGTCTCTTTCCGTTTGATCTTGTGCATGTCGCGGCAACGCGGCACCACGGGCGCTTGAATCACCGGCGACGGCACCGTATCGGGCTGTTGAACAGACCGGGCGGCAGGGATACGAATCACTTCGCCGATGCGGAAGTTATCGGCGCTCAATCCCGGATTGGCATCGCAAATCTCTTTGGCTGATACGCCATATTGCTTCGTGAGGCGATAGAGCGTTTCGCCTTGCACAATGGTATGGAAGGTCTCTTTGCGAGAGCCTGCCTTTGACAGGGGAATCTTTAGTGTTCTGCCTACGTATATCTTTTCATCGCTGCCGGGGTTGAGGGCGATAATGTCGTTTTGGCTCACACCATACATACTGGAAATGGAGTAGAGGGTTTGCCCTTTTTCTACCGTATGCAGGAAGAATGTTTCATTTTCCTGCGCAATGGCTGCCGACACGAAAGCCAGCAAAAGCAGCATCGGGCAAGTGATTCGTTGTATAATTCTCATCGGAAGATTATGCTCGTTCGTAAATGTTGCGGCAAAAGTACATGAATTATTTGATATACATAACGTTTTCGCAAATCTATCTGTCCGAAAACGTGCAGAGGTGTTCGATAATGAACAGTAGGTGTTTGTATAATCTGTTTGTATATCAATAGATTGCGCGTTTGGCACGCCTTGTGCATAGTAGAGAGTCATACGTAATTCCATTAAAAAACAACGATATGATTGAAATCACCGACATCAGCAAAGTATTCCGTACCTCCGAAGTGGAGACGGTAGCGTTAGACCACGTCACCCTCGAAGTGAAAGAGGGAGAGTTTGTAGCCGTGATGGGACCCTCGGGCTGCGGCAAATCGACCCTGCTGAACATCCTCGGGCTGCTCGACAACCCCACCGAAGGCTCCTACCGCCTGCTGGGGAAAGAGGTTGCCACCCTCAGAGAGAAAGAGCGTACCCGTGTGCGCAAAGGCAAGCTGGGCTTTGTGTTCCAGAGCTTCAACCTGATAGACGAACTCAATGTCTACGAGAACGTCGAACTCCCCTTGACCTACCTCGGCGTCAAAGCCACAGAGCGCAAACGCATGGTCACCGCCATGCTCGAACGGATGAACATCAGCCACCGCGCGGGGCACTTCCCCCAACAGCTCTCGGGCGGACAACAACAACGCGTGGCCATCGCCCGCGCCGTAGTGACCAACCCCAAACTCATCCTCGCCGACGAACCGACCGGTAACCTCGATTCCAAAAACGGACTGGAGGTCATGAACCTGCTCACCGAACTCAACAAGGAGGGAACCACCATCATCATGGTCACCCACTCGCAACACGATGCCGGCTTCGCCCATCGCACGGTACACTTGTTCGACGGAAACATTGTGGCAAACAATGTGAGATCATGAGACAACTCTACTACACCCTCCAAACCCTGTTGCGCGGGCGCAGCTCGAACATGATTCGATTGGTGTCGCTTACGCTGGGCTTGCTCATCGGCGTGCTGCTCTTCTCGCAGATCGCATACGAGTTCAGCTACGAGCAGTGCTACAAAGATCCCGACCGCGTGGTACTGCTGCGTTCCCGTATGGTGACTGACGGCGTGCCCCGCAAGAGCTACGACAATGACGTAGCCCTTCCTGCCGCCACCGACCTATGGGCAGCGATGCCCGACTTGATAGAGAGTGCCAGTGCCTCTGCCAACATGCTCAAGCCCGCGATGTATCTGGGGGATAAGAAGCTGAGCGATACGGAGGTGATGTTTGTCGATACCAACTACATCCAAACCATCGGGATGGAGGTGGTGCGCGGCAATCTCCACGACCTTGCCTCACCTTACACCCTCTTCCTCTCGGAGCGCAAAGCCCGCGAACTCTTCGGCGACGAAGAGGCGATAGGCAAAGTGCTCTCGTTCGACAAACGCTGGGACGTGACCGTGCGCGGCATCTATCGCGACCTGCCCGGCAGTACGGCGTACTATCACAACATGCTGATGCCGCTCGCTGCGTTCAACCGAGTGTACGGAGCCGGCACATGGACATCGAACGACATCTATTATGTGCTCTTCCGGCTGCATCGCGCCGAGGACCTCGAACAGATGAATGCCCGTGTGCAGAAAGTGGTGGAGAGCTTCACCAACACCCGGTTTGGCGATAACCAACAGGTCGAGTATAGCGTGTTGCCGATACGTAAGCTCCACCTGAGCTATTCCGGCACGGTGCAACGGCTGTGGATACTCGGCGTGTTGGGCTTCTCCATCTTCTTCGTCGCCATCATGAACTACGTCCTGGCAGCCATAGCCTCTTTCGGGCGGCGGGCAAAAGCGGTGGGCGTCAACAAATGCTTCGGTGCCGACAGCCGCCACATCCTGGGCATGTTCATGTGGGAGACGGCACTGCTGGTGCTTGCCTCCCTGCTTGCCACGCTGCTACTGATGCACCTCTTGCAGGAGCCGATAGAGGAGATGCTGGGCGTGAAGCTCTCGGAGCTGTTTACGTGGGCAAATCTGTGGGTGCCGGCACTGACGGTGGGGCTGCTCTTCTTCATTGCCGGCGTATTGCCCGGACGGATGTTTGCCCGCATCCCCGTCACGCAGATCTTCCGCCGCTACACCGATAACAAGCGGTCGTGGAAGCGCGGGTTGCTCTTTGTTCAGTTCATCGGGGTGACGTTCATACTGGGCATGTTGACCACCACCATCTATCAGTATCACAGCCTGATGAAGCGCGACATCGGGTTCGATCTCGAGCGACTGGCAACGGGCAGCGAATTTGCTGCCAATGCCGCCGACATCACCCAAGCCATCCGTCGGCAGCCCTACGTAGAGGCGGCGGAGCGCGAAATCATACCGCTGTTGTCGAACTACAACACCTATCCGCTCTACGACACGCAGCACACCATCATCAACTATCTGCATTGGCAAACCTTCACCGGAGAGCTTCCGCAGATGGTAGGGATGCGGCTCGTAGCGGGACACTTCCCGCAACGCAGCGGCGAAGCACTGGTGGGACGCAAGACGGCGGAGGTACTCAAGTGGGGCGACCATGCGCTGGGGCAGCCACTGCCGGGCTTATCGCCGGATATGTACGACTACCTCGGAATCGATGCCGCCCCCACCGTGGTAGGTGTGGTGGAGGATATACGCAACATGGGATTCTTCGCCGACCAAGCCTGCACGGCATTCATTCGTTCCGACGACAGCCGGATGAACGGTGCCTTTCAAGTGCGGCTCAAAGAGCCTGCCGACGACAACCTGCGCCGCCTGAACGAGTTTGTCAAGGAGAGCTATCCGCAAGCGGCGTTAGAGTTCAGGAGCTACGACAGCATACGCACCGACTATTACAGCGACGTCTACCGCTTCCGCAACACCGTGTGGACAACCTCCGCCTGCATCCTGCTCATCGTGTTGATGGGACTCATCGGCTACGTCAACGACGAGACCGCCCGCCGCAGCAAGGAGATTGCCATCCGTAAGGTCAACGGCGCCGAGGCGCCCGCCATCCTGCGCCTGCTCAGCATAGACATCGTCAAGGTGGCGCTGGGTGCCGTGGCGATAGGAGCCGTGGGTGCTTGGTACCTGTCGGGCATCTGGATGGATCAGTTCGCCGCAGACAATCCCCCGCTCTCGCCCGTATGGTTTGCCGTCGTGGCGGTGACGGTGCTGCTGCTCATCGTGGTGTGCGTGATTGTTCGTGCCTGGCGTATCGCTGGCGAAACGCCGGTGAAAAGCATCAAGAGCGAATAACGATGATTTGTTTGCTATGAAAGGTTTTATTAAGGTATAAATCTTATCTTTGCCCCGAAATCTTTCATAGTGAACAAAATGGCGACACCCATTCTTCCCCCCAAATTCTTCAATACGGCGGGTCCCATCCAACCCGAGATACACTACTGTGTAGACCCGTTAACGCGCTTCAATCTCCCCGAGATACTCTCACTGATTGACTCTCGAAAGTACTTCGTGCTCCACGCCCCGCGGCAGACGGGCAAGACCTCGTGTATGCTGGCGTTGCGCGACTACCTGAACCGGCAGGGACGCTACTATGCCGTATATATCAATGTCGAGGGCGGACAGAGCATGCGCAACGACGTAAAAGAAGTCATACCGGGTGTAGTGAGCACCCTGTGCGACAAACTGAGCCTGATTATCGGATCGGAATTGCCTAATCGCATTCGGGAAGAGGCTTTTGCCCAAATACCTGCCAGTGCTATGCTATCCGGCTATCTGTCGCGTCTGAGTCTGGCACTCGACCGCCCGCTGGTGCTCTTCATCGACGAGATAGATGCACTCGTGGGTGATTCGCTCGTGAGTGTACTGCGCCAGATACGTAGCGGCTATGAAAGTCGCCCCGAATCGTTTCCTCAATCCGTCATTCTCTGCGGCGTGCGCGACGTGCGCGACTACCGCATCGTGCAATCCAATCAGGAGATTATCACCGGCGGATCGGCGTTTAATATCAAAGCCGCGTCGCTCCGACTGGGCAACTTCACCCGGGAGGAGATTCACGAGCTGTACATGCAGCATACAGAGGCTACGGGGCAGGTGTTCGACGAAGCCTGCTTCCCGCTGATATGGGAAGCCACCGAAGGGCAGCCA
>JAISIN010000071.1 GCA_031262085.1 Prevotellaceae bacterium | reverse complement strand
AGGTTAATAAACAAACTTATTGTGAATAATACATATAATCTATTGAAGTAATAATCTGAGGCAAAAATAAAGGTTTTCGGGGAAATACAAACTTTCCTACCCAATAATTAGGGAAATTGTATCAAATTGGAGACGGATAACAGGGGGGAAGACGGCGTGTGGGCTGAGTCGACACCGGAAACTCAGACGAATCCGACAGTCATGGAGATCCGATGAAAATTCGGTTGACGCAGTGTTTTAATGAAATTATCTCCCTTTGATATGAGGCAAAACTCCCTTTCATCTGATGCAGATCTCCCTTTCATCTGATGCAGATCTCCCTTTGATATCCATTGAAAACGTTATAGCGCCGGATAAATCCCCTTGCTCTGTTCTTGAATCAAGGGGATTTATCCGGCGCTATAACGTTTTCAATGGGTAATGATTTGGGGTGGCGCTATTTACTCACTTCAGCAACTTCATCACCCGCATAGCCAGTGGAATAGCCAGCACAAACGAAAGCAGGTCGGCTATCGGCGTAGACATCTGAATGCCGATCAGTCCCAGCGTCGGCGCCAACGTAAGCAGAACAGGGAATAGGAAAATGCCTTGTCGCGAAGCAGCCAGCAAACTGGCATATTTGGCTTGTCCGATGGTTTGCATCAACATGTTACACATCACAATCCAAGCAGAGAAGGGCAAACTGATACAGCTAAGGCGCAACCCGATGGCGCCGATACGTATCACGTCGGCATCGTCGCGAAACAGAGCAATCGCTTCGGGAGCAAACACGGCAAGCAAAACGGCAGCCACAGACAAGCCGATGAATGCTACACGGAAAGCAAACCAAAAACCATCGCGCAGGCGGGCATACAGCTTAGCACCGTAGTTGAACCCGCAAACCGGCTGAAATCCCTGCCCGAAGCCGAGCATCGTAGAGTTGGCAAACATACAGATACGGTTGACAATGGTGATCGCAGCGATCGCAGCATCGCCGTAAACGCCTGCCAAGTGATTGGTCACGATGGTGGCAATGCTCATCATGCTCTGCCGCAACAGCGACGGAATGCCGCCCCTGAATATCTCTTTGTAATGCCGCAGCGAAGGTGAGAAACAACGAATCTTTATCGGAACATTCCCCTTGCGTGTAGTGCCGTAGAGCAACAACACCAGAAAGCTGACAATTTGGCTGACCATCGTCGCCGCGGCTGCACCTGCCACGTGCATATCGAACACAAAAATAAAAAGCGGGTCGAGGAAGATATTCAGCACACCACCACTTATCATGCCCACCATCGCAATGGAGGCGCTGCCTTGGAAGCGCAGCTGCTGATTGAGCACGTTCGCACCCACCATAAACGGAGATGCCAACAGGATATAGAGCATATAGTCGATGGCGTAAGGACGAATGGTATCGGTAGCGCCCAACAGAAAGACCAGACCGGTGCGCTCAAACAGACCAACGGAGGCGACTGCTACCATTAGGATAATCCCGCTCAACAAACCGGTTGACGCCATGCGATAAGCCTGCTCCTGGTCTTGTGCACCCAACGCACGCGAAATGAAATTACCCGAACCTTGCCCGAAAAAGAATCCGATGGCTTGAATCACTGCCATCAACGGGAACACAATCCCTACGGCTGCCACTTCGCTCGTACCCAGAAAGCCGACAAAGAAAGTGTCGACCATGTTATAGAATGCCGAAATCAACATAATAGCAACGCTCGGGATAGCCAACTTGACTATCAACCGATGAACCGGAGCCGTAGTCATCTCGATGAACCGGGCTTTCTCCGCACTGACTTTGTTACGATTTATAGAATTATCCACCACTACACGTTTAGACCGCAAAGGTAAGATTTTGTTTCCAATACGCTAATTCTTCCTAAAAAATAAGAGAAACTATCGGCTACTTCGACGAACCGTACTACATTTGGCAAATATTTTGTTGACAGATTCCGAGTAAGAAACTAAGTATAAACCCGTAAAAAGCATAAAGTATCATGAATCCATGGATTCTCTTTATCGGCATCGCAATCGTGAGCTGGTTAGTGCAGATGAACCTGCAACGCAAATTTAAGAAATACAGTAAGATACCTACCGGCAACGGCATGACCGGCGCCGAGGTTGCCCTCAAGATGCTACACGAAAACGGCATCTACGACGTACAGGTGACACATACCCCCGGACACCTGACCGACCATTACAACCCTGCCAATAAGACCGTCAATCTGAGCGACGGCGTATATGCCGGAACCAGCGTCATGGCAGCTGCCGTAGCTGCCCACGAATGTGGACACGCCGTACAACACGCCCGCGCCTACGCCCCGCTCACCATGCGCAGCAAGCTGGTGCCGATGGTGTCGTTTGCCTCGCAGTGGATGTCGTGGATACTATTGGCAGGCATCCTCACCCTACAGTCGTTTCCACAACTGATGCTGGCAGGAATCATCTTGTTTGCCGTCACCACCCTGTTCAGCTTCATCACGCTGCCGGTAGAAATCAACGCCAGCAAGCGCGCATTGGTATGGCTCAACCAGTCGGGCATCACTACGGCATACAACCACACTCCGGCAGAAGATGCCCTGCGTTCGGCTGCTTATACCTATGTGGTAGGAGCGCTCGGCTCGCTGGCTACACTGATCTATTACATCATGATCTTCATGGGAAGAAGAGATTGACCCCCCCTACGACGAAAGAACTTTTAATTATTATAACATGACACTGGTAGAACGATTTCTAACGTATACCGGTTTCGACACGCAATCAAGCGAGACAACCGGCATCACCCCGAGCACCTCCGGACAGATGGTGTTCGCCCAACACCTCAAAAAAGAACTCGAACAATTGGGATTGGAAGAGATCACGCTCGACGAGCACGCCTATCTCTTTGCCACCCTGCCTGCCAATACAGACAAGCCTGTTCCCACCATCGGATTCATTGCACACCTCGACACCAGCCCCGACATGAGCGGGCAAGGTGTATCACCCCGCATCATTACCGGCTACGACGGCGCCGACATCGTGCTCTGTCGCGAAGAGAACATCGTGCTGTCGCCCGCACAGTTTCCCGAACTACTGCTGCACAAAGGCGAAGACCTGATTGTGACCAACGGTAAGACGCTGCTGGGTGCCGACGACAAGGCGGGCATAGCCGAGATTATATCTGCCGTTGCCTACCTGAAGGAACATCCCGAAATCAAGCACGGCAAGATTCGCATCGGCTTCAACCCCGATGAGGAGATCGGCGAAGGGGCACATCGCTTCGACGTCAAAACATTCGGATGCGACTGGGCATACACCATGGATGGAGGAGAGGCAGGCGAACTGGAATATGAAAACTTCAACGCCGCCGCCGCCACCCTCATCTTTAAAGGACGTAATGTGCATCCGGGATATGCCAAGAACAAGATGATCAACTCCCTGCGCGTAGCCAACCGCTTCTGTTCGTTGCTGCCCGATCACGAAACGCCCGAACATACCGACGGCTACGAAGGATTCTATCACCTCACCTCTTTCAGCGGCGATGTAGAAGAGACACGCGTCACTTACATTATCCGCGACCACGACCGAGACCGTTTTGAACGTCGCAAACAAGAACTGCAACGGCTTACCGACCTGATAAACGCCGAATACGAATCCGCCGACACCGTGACCCTCGAACTGCGCGACCAGTACTACAACATGCGCGCACAGATAGAACCGGTGATGCACATTGTAGACATTGCCGTCGAGGCAATGAAACAAGCGGGAGTAACTCCGGTCGTGCAACCCATCCGCGGTGGTACCGACGGCGCCCAGCTCTCTTTCAAAGGATTGCCGTGCCCCAACATCTTTGCCGGCGGACTGAACTTTCACGGACGCTACGAGTTTGTGCCTGTGCAGAGCATGCAGAAAGCCATGAACGTGATTGTGAAGATTGTGGAGATCGTAGAGAAAGAGGCATAAACATTACATTACTTAAAATAAAACAACTCATTTTTTAAACTTAAAATAACTCATTTATTTAAAAACGTATGAAATCAACCCCCTTTACCGAGAAGCATCTCTCCTTGGGCGCCAAGATGCATGAATTTGCCGGATACAACATGCCGATAGAGTATTCGGGTATTATCGACGAACACCTCACCGTGTGCCATGCCGTAGGCGTGTTCGATGTATCGCACATGGGCGAGTTTTGGGTGAAAGGTCCCCAAGCATTGGCTTTCCTGCAAAAAGTAACGTCGAACGACGTAGCAGCGCTCACGCCGGGCAAGGTGCAATATACTTGCTTCCCCAACGAAAAAGGTGGTATCGTCGACGACCTGCTGGTCTACCGGTACGAAGACGAGAAGTATCTGCTGGTTGTCAACGCTTCGAACATCGAGAAAGACTGGAACTGGTGCGTGTCGCACAACAGCGAAGGCGCCATCTTAGAGAATGCTTCCGACCGTATCGCGCAATTGGCAGTACAAGGACCTAAAGCCATCGACGCCCTGCAGAAGCTGACCGACATAAACTTATCGAATATTCCTTATTACACCTTTAAACACGGCGCATTTGCCGGCGTCCCCGACGTCATTATCTCGTGCACCGGCTACACCGGCGCCGGCGGATTCGAACTCTATTTCTATCCCGAAGATGCCATGAAGGTGTGGGATGCCGTCTTTGAAGCCGGATCCGAGTTTGGCATCAAACCCATCGGACTGGGCGCGCGTGACACGCTCCGATTAGAGATGGGCTTCTGCCTCTACGGCAACGATCTTGACGATTCCACCTCGCCTATCGAAGCCGGATTGGGATGGATCACCAAGTTCGTCGACGGTAAGAACTTCATCAACCGCCGCGCTTTGGAAAAACAGAAGAAAGAAGGCACTACCTGCAAACTGATAGGCTTCGAGATGGTAGACCGCGGCATTCCCCGTAAGGGTTACGGTTTGTACAACACCCATGGTATAGAGATTGGCGTCGTAACCTCGGGAACGATGTCGCCCATGCGCAAGATTGGTATCGGAATGGGATATGTCATACCTGCCTATAGTAAGGTCGGCACCGAAATCTGCGTAGACATGCGCGGACGGAAGCTCAAAGCGGTAGTGGTAAAACCGCCGTTCAGAAAATAGCACTGTTCGGTTCCGTCGTAAGTAATCAACGAGAAATAAAGGAGGAGGGTGTTACCTCCCTCTTCTTTTATATACTTTTGCAACGGAACAGAAGCATACACCCGCCGGCTGTATGCCTGCACGTCGTGGTTATCGTCGTGGTAAAGCGACAGATGCACCACGCGCTGTCCGGTAGCGGTATCGATGCTGTCGGCTTCTTCGACAAAACCCAAGCTATGCTGCTTGTTTTGCGCTTTGATGCTGAGAATGATATTCAGATAATCAAGCCCCTGCCAGATAGAGGTAACAACGGCAGGCGCACGCTTTACCCCTTCTTTGAATGATTCGGCAGGACGGGGCAAAGGAGAGATGGCTCCGGCTGTGGCATAGAGCTTGACACCTTCGGCTGTTTGCTGCTCGTAATTGGCTACGATACGGAGCAAGGTATCGGGGGTAGCATGGATGTCGGAGGCATCCTCGAGCACGGCAAACGACTGCCCGGCATCGGTCTTGACCGATTGCAATCGCCCGTCGCTGCCGGTAGTTGCCGTAAGAAACTCCAACCTGACGGAGGGGTAATGGTAATCGTCGTCGGAACAGGCGGCGAGCAGCAGCACAACGGCGACGGCGGCAAGAAATATCTTTTTCATAAAGCAGCCTTCAAATAATTGGTGAGCGGATTGGCATACATCAACAAAAGTTTCTCGCGCAGGAACGGTACGTCGGCATCGGGCAAGTCGATCCGTCGGAGCTGCCGGTCAATGTAGTCGAGAAAATGTTCCTGCTGGTCGGGAGTATAATGGTCGGCAAAAGAGGCTGTTCCCGACAGGGCATCGTGTGCTACATAATTACCGGGAAACAGACGGTAATGGGCATGTATGCCACGGTCGATCAGAGCGACTGCTCTGCCGAGCTGCTCTTGCTTGGACAAGTGGCGATCTATCTGTGCCAACGCGGCGTTGATGCAGGACGTTGCCTGAAAGTGCACACGTCCCTTGAAGCCGAGCAGCCCTGTTTGCATGTTCAGCAAGTCGTCGGCAGGCGTTTTCTTGAAATCGGGATGATCGCGCTTCTGCTGCAGTTCATACGCTTTGAGGTAATCGCACGGGTCATACTCGTAAGAGATGGAGAGGGGAACGATGTGCAAGTCTGACAGACGGTCGATCAGATCGCCCGTGCCCGACATGGTCAACATCTTCAGGATACTCTCTTGCGTGCGGTCGCTGGAATCTTTGGCGCGTCCTTCGCGTTGGGCTAACCAGACAGACTGATGCTTCTCCGTAAGGGTATACCGAATGTAAGCCGACAAACGTACCGACGATTCGAGCATTTGCCGCATGGGCAGGTTGCGTTGTACGATAAATGACTTGTTGATGCGTACCAGTTTTTTTATCCACGGATATATCAGCAGATTGTCGCCAATGGCAATCTCTACGGTATCGTGTCCTTCGTCTACCAGCATAATATCGAGGAAGCCCGAATCGAGAATGATGTCGCGGTGATTGGATATATAAAGGTATGCCGCGTCGGGGTGTTCGCTCAAGGCAGTAAGGTCGAGACTGAGACTGTCGGTATATTCGCCGGAAATTCGTTTCAGTATCTTGTAGCAGAATGCTTTTTGAAAAGCCAGCTTCGTGTGGCAGGCGCGCATTTGCTGCGCCAAGAGGTCGTAAGGCACAGACGGGTATATAGCCGTCACAACCTGCCGGAACATAGGATCGGCAATGAGTTCTTCGTATACTCCGGGAAGCTCATCGTCGCGATAGGGGCGGATTTCGTCAAAGTTCATTGTCCTTTAAAAAAGGGTTATTTATTCTCTTTCCGATAGCTGATCTTCAATAATGTCTTCCATCACTTGGTTCATCTCCATACCGGCGGCACGCACCTGCTGGGGGATGAAGCTGGCAGCAGTCATACCCGGTGTAGCATTGATTTCGAGCAGATTGATTCTGTTGCCTTCGGTAACAATATAATCCACACGAACAATGCCTTTCGCACCCAATATGTCGTAAATGGCTAAAGTGAGAGTTTTTACGCGGTGTGTCAAGTCGTCGGAGATGCGTGCAGGAGTAATTTCATCGGAAGCGCCGTTATACTTGGCATCGTAGTCGAAGAACTCATGCTTGGGCACCACTTCCGAGATGGGGAATACGACCGACTTCGTTTTCGTTTTGTAACAGCCGCAGGTCAGTTCGATACCATCCATAAAAGACTCTACAATCACTTCGTGGTTCACTTCGCTAAATGCCAGTTCGATGGCAGGTTGAATCTCTGACACCTGCTTCACCTTGGTGGTGGCAAAGCTCGACCCGCCCCTATTGGGTTTGACAAAACAGGGCAATCCGATCTGATTGATCACATAGGAGTCGGAGACCGATTCTCCTTTGCGCAGCAACAACGATTCAGCCACGCGTACGCCGAACCCTTTCAGGTATTGGTTGCAGGCGAACTTATTGAAGGTGAGCGATGCGGCAAATACGCCGCAAGAGGAGTACGGGATGCGCAACAGGTCGAAGTATCCTTGCAGCTTGCCATCTTCGCCCGGTGTGCCGTGAATGGTGATATAGGCAAAATCGAACGGTTTGTGCGCTCCGTTCAAGGTGAAGCTGAAGTCATTGCGGTCGATGGGTATCTCCACTCCATCCTCCAACTGTACGTGCCAGTCGGTGAAGCGCATCACTACGATGTAGGTTTCGTACCTGTTCCTGTCGATGAAAGAGTAAAGTCCCTCTGCGCTGCGCATCGAGACGGGGTATTCGGAGGAATCGCCTCCGCAAACAATGGCTATCCGTTTCATTCCAATTCTCTGTGGCTAATGTAGCTTCTCCATTTGTCGAGCAGTAGCGTCATATCCTCGGGCAGCGGAGTAGTAAAGTCCATCTGTTCTCCCGTAACCGGATGCTTAAATCCTAATGTCATGGCATGCAGCGCTTGCCGCGGACAGCTCTCGAAGCAGTTGTTTACAAATTGTTTATACTTACTGAAGTTGGTACCCCTCAGTATTTGATTTCCACCATATCGTGCATCATTGAAGAGTGTATGTCCGATATGCTTCATGTGTACCCTTATCTGGTGTGTACGTCCGGTTTCGAGAATACACTCCACAAAGGTGACATATCCCAGCCATTCCAGCACCTTATAGTGTGTCACGGCATGCTTTCCCTGTCCGTCGGGCAGCACCGTCATTTGCATGCGGTCACGCGGGTTTCGCCCGATGTCGCTGATGATGGTGCCCATCTCTTCCTCTACCGTTCCCCATACGAGTGCCTGATAGCGTCGTCGGGTTGTTTTGAGGAAGAATTGCAGTCCCAGATTGGTTTTAGCTTCGGGCGTTTTGGCTATCACCAGCAACCCCGACGTATCTTTATCAATGCGGTGCACCAATCCCACGTGCGGGTCGTTGGCGTCATAGTCGGGCACATCCTTCATGTGCCATGCCAAGGCGTTGACCAATGTACCGTTGTAGTTTCCGTGTCCGGGATGTACCACCATTCCGGCAGGTTTGTTCACGACCAACACATATCGGTCTTCGTACACAATGTCGAGTGGAATCTCTTCGGGTATGATCTCCTCCTCATACAAGGGTCGGTTCATCAACACAGTGATAATGTCGAGCGGCTTCACCCGATAGCTGCTCTTCACGGGTCGTTCGTTGGCACGTACATAGTCGGCTTCGGCAGCGTGCTGTATACGGTTGCGCGAAACGTTGGGCAATCGGTCGAACAGGAACTTATCAACCCGCATGGCTTCCTGTCCTTTATCTACCACGATGCGATGATGCTCGTAGAGTTTTTCTTCGTTACTTACGGGTTCCGTCAAATCATCGAGTTCGTCTTCCGACAGGTTATCCTCTAAGGAGAAATCGTCGTCCATGTTCTTGTTCTGAGGTGGTTTTTATAGATAGATACAACATTATTTTATCCTAATAATACCTGCACGATGCGTTCGGCAGTTCGCCCATCCCACCGATCGGGCAGGGTGGTATGTTTCCATTCGCCGTGTATCAGGGTGTGCAACGCATCGGCTAAAGCTTTGGGGTCTTCGTTGACCAGCACATTGGTGCCGTGTCGCCAAGTTTCCGGATGTTCGGCATACGAGTTGAGTGTGACGCAGGGCACATCCAAGAATGTTGCCTCTTCGGCAATGTTGCCCGAATCGGTTACGATTCCTTTGGCATGATTGATGAGATAGCCAAAGTTGAGGTAACTCTGCGGCGGCAACAGATGCAGATTGTCGGCAGACAGTTCGAGCGCTTTGACGGCACTCTGCACATAAGGATGCAACGGAGCTACAACGGGCATTCCTTCGGATGCGGTCAGTAGTGTTTGCAATATATTATATAAGGTGTGCCGTTCTTTGAGCAGGTTTCTTCGGTTAATCGTAAAGAGCAGATAGCCTTTATCTTGCAACTGCATACTATCGAACCATGCCGGTTTGCGCAATCGGTTACGGTGGTAACGGATGGAATCGATCAAAATATTCCCTACGTAGTGGATGTATTCCGGAATCATTCCCTCCTGATTGAGATTGCGATTGGCTACCATCCCGGCAGTAAAGAGGTAATCGGAGATGGCGTCGACAATGGTTCGGTTGACTTCGCGCGGCATGTTCATGTCGAACGAGCGGGTTCCGGCAATCAGATGTGCCACCTTCAGTCCGCGCTTCTTGGCTACGATGGCGCAACTCATGGTGGCAGTAAAGTCGTCGACCACCAACACCACCTGTGCGGGATGATTATCAAGTTCTTGTTCAAACTTTAGCATGATGGCAGCCGTAATGGCAGAGTGGTCGTGTCCGTCTACGTTCAGGTATCCGTCGGGGCTTGCCATGTCCAGATCCGAAAAGAGTGAGACATCCAGATTGGGGTCGTCTTCACTCCCGGTATAGACCAGCCGGTAGGCGATATCCTTCCCTGCTTCGCGCGCAACCTTGATGGCGCGGGTTATTGGAGCTATCTTCATGAAGTTGGGACGTGCCCCGGCTACAATAGTTATTTTCATCATCTTAACTTTTTAACGGCACAAAAGTACGATAAAACCCCCACTTGCTCAAATAAAAGCGTCACATATAACGTCTACCCCTCCTTTGCAGAGTTATATTCCCTAAAATCGGCGCCCGACGGCGATTGATAGACACGCAAATCGAACTCGGGGATAATAGCCAGCACGTGGTCGAACACATCGGCTTGCAGCCCTTCGTAGGGTACCCATTCCTTGATGGCAGAGAAGAAATAGAGTTCGATGGGGATACCGGTCTGGGTCGGTTGCAGTTGGCGCACCATACAGGTCATATCGTGCCTCACGCTGGGGTGATTCTTCAGGTAGTTGTTCAGGTAGGCTCTGAAAACGCCCAGATTGGTCTGGCGGCGTCCGTTGACGAGCACGGAGTTATCGACATGATGATGATCGTTGTACTCCTTCACCACCTGTTCTTTCTGATCTACATAGTTGCTCAACAAGTGTATCTTCCGATATTTGGCAAGCATCTCCGGTGTACAGAAATGTATGCTGTTCATGTCGATGTTGATGGAGCGTTTGATGCGTCGTCCGGGACTCTCTTCCATGCCGCGCCAGTTCTGAAACGAATCGCTCATCAGCGAATAGGGCGGTATGGTGACGATGGTATTGTCCCAGTTTTGCACCTTCACGGTGTTGAGTGTCACCTCGATCACCGTTCCGTCGGCGCCATACTTATTCATCACAATCCAGTCGCCCACCCGCAGCATGTTGTTGGTCGAGAGCTGTATGCCCGACACAAATCCCATGATGCTGTCTTTGAACACCAACATCAAGATGGCTGCCGAGGCGCCCAAGGCGGCAAAGATAGCGGTGAAGTCTTTGTTAAGCAGCTGGCTGACAATGTAGATAGCCGTCAGGCTGTACAAGATTATCTGTACCGTTTGCAAAATACCTTTGAGCGGACGTTGGCGGTATTGCTCCTTCTTGTGTATCACCGAATAGACTGCTTCGAGCAAAGCACTCAGAAAGCGGACAAACATAAAGACGACAAATACCCAGCAGAGACGATGCACAAAGTCGACGGTGGTGGCAGAGAACTCGATAAACGTTGCCGGAATGAGTACATAGATAATAATAGGCGCCACCATGCGGCTGAGATGTATCATTACGCTACGGTCGAACACCACATCGTCCCACGACACTTTGGTGCGTTTAATGATGCGCCCCACTATATTGAGCAAAATCTTCCGGCAAATGGTATCTGCCAGATAAGCTACGAGCAATACGCCTACAAAGGCAACCAACTGGTCTAATATCTTAGCCGTCTCTTCGCTGAATCCGATGGCTACCAGACCGTCATAAATAGTTTGTACAATATTCATTGTGATTTGTGAATGAGAATGTTATTGAATGATAATATGATTCATTTATAATAGGTTGAGGTCTCTATGATGGTGAAGCATCATTCCAGAAACTGCTTGATGTCGCGCTGCATCCAGCGGTACAGGTAGAGATCTTTGTATCCTACATGCTTGCGCAACGCCATACTGAGGCTGACAATGCTGTTGTTGTATCCGGTCAGCTCGTTATGCAACTGCTGGTCGTGCACAGCCAATCGCTTAATCTCCTGTTCGCGTTCGCGACGCAGTGCAACACAAACGGGGGTAAGCAGTTTCATCACTACCCCATCTACGAGGTGATGACCTTGTATATAGAGATAAGTGTTGTCGGGTGTCAGTCCCAACTTCTCCAACTCACCTCCCAATGCCTTGACGGTTTGCGGCAATGCGGGGTGTTGACGTTTCAGTTCAGCCAACTTCCTGCCGACGCGCTGTTCAACTTGTTCCAAGGCATGTTCGGGATGGCGCACACTAACGTCGTGCAGTTCCACGCAACTGTTGAACAGGTGCATGGGGAATGTTTCGGTATCGCGCTGCCGATAAAACCAGATATTCCACAGAAAAAGCGGATAAACGATCTGCGAGAAGCGTTTAAGAAATGCGGGAAAGTCGATCAGCGTGCGATCGTTCAGGGTTGCCTCCACACACACATCGTGCAAGCTGTCGGCAAAACAGTGAAAACTTTCGATGGCATATCCGTACGTTTGAAAGATATAGGGGTTGCGGTTGATTTTGCGCGACACTGCAGTGTGCTCCTGAAGCAGATAATCGTAATCACTGTCGACGCAAACTATCAAGCTCTTACCCAGCTCGGCGGTGTTCAACGCATTCACCAGCACCATTCTCTTCCCTTTCGAGAGCGAAGTCGACGAGGGAAGCATCACCTGAAAATATCTCTCCTCATTCTCGAACTCGGAAAGCAGGGTACGCCAGAAAGCTATATCATCGTAGCTCTCTACATACGCCACAATACGTCTTCGCGACTGTTTGGGATAGAGCTTGTGCGCAGCATCCAGATAGGATGAAGTTAAGTGTTCTTTAAGTGATTTCATGGATTGACCGACGTTATGATATCGCTCATTTCTGTTACTGCATCCATCCATCCGTCCATAAAGATGGCAGGTGAGTGTGTGGCAAGTATCAGTTGTGCGTGGGGATTCAGTTCGCGCATCATGCCGATGAGTTTCTGCTGCCACTCTATGTGCAGAGAGACTTCGGGTTCGTCCATAAAGACGACGCACGATTCGTTGTGCAACATCAGCATGGTGAGCATCATAATGAGCAGTTGCTTTTCTCCCGAAGAAAGTTTGTCGAGCGTTATCACATCGTCGCCCTGAATGAATTGCATGACGGCAGTCTCACGGTCAAGTTTTTTTCCCGTATAAGCAAAGAAGCGGTCGACCGTATTCTGAAACCTCAGTGCGCTGTCAGGGTGCGCATAGAGTGTTGCATATCCATCTGCCAGCTTCCACAGCTTATCCTGCTGTAACGACGGGTAGGCATAGGTGCGTATGACGTCAAAGTGTATTTCGTCGGCTCGCGGGTCGTCGAAGGTAATACGTATATCGGGCTGCTGTGGGTCGTTGCCGCCGTTACGTATCTGTATATGATCTGCCGAAAGATGTTCCAGCATTTGGTTCAAGATGGTTGTTTTCCCAATTCCGTTCATACCCGACAGTATGTTTACATCGGGACGTAAGTCCCAATTGACATTGTAGCGTTGCCACAATCCGTGAATTTCGATTCGGCTGATGTAATTGGCTAATAAACTCATATATTTTCATTGTTAAATTGTCTGCAAAGATATACCATTCCGCAGTTTTGTGTATCAAATGCTATTCATTTTTTGCCTTTCTTAATAGCTATTCTGCGTAAAAAGCATATATTTGCGCAGATATTTGTATCACCATCTAATATTATCTAATGAACTAATAAAAAAAGTATTTATGTTTAGTAAACACCCCAAAGGTCTAATTGCCGCAGCGCTTGCTAATATGGGCGAGCGTTTTGGATTTTACATCATGATGGCAGTGCTCACACTGTTTATCTCTGCTAAATTTGGTCTGTCGGAAACGACTACCGGTTATATCTACTCTGTGTTTTATGCCTCTATTTACATTTTGGCATTGGTGGGCGGTATTATCGCCGACAAAACCAAGAACTACAAAGGTACTATTCTGCTCGGCATTGTGCTGATGGCTGTGGGTTATCTTATCATAGGTATCCCTACCCCTACTCCGGTTCCCAGCTTCCTACCCTACCTCACCCTGACCTGCCTCGGTCTGTTTGTAATAGCCTTCGGTAACGGTCTGTTCAAAGGTAACCTGCAGGCGCTGGTAGGTCAGATGTACGACAATCCCAAGTATTCGAGCTTTCGCGATGCCGGCTTCCAGATATTCTATATGTTTATTAACATAGGTGGCTTCTTTGCTCCGTTCATTGCCGTAGGTGTACGCAACTGGTGGTTGAAGGCAAACGGTTTCGATTACAACGCCACATTGCCCGAATTGTGCCATAGTTTTCTGGATAAAGGCGCCGGCATGCCCGAACAAGCCATGCAGAACCTCACGACACTGGCCGATCAGGTTTCGCTGAACGGCGGACACGTAGCCGACCTTCACGCTTTTGCCAATAGCTATCTGGATGTGTTCAACCGCGGCTTCCAATATGCGTTTATTGCTGCCATATTTGCCATGCTTATCTCGCTGATTATCTATATTATCAACAAGGGCGGTTTCCCCGATCCGGGTAAGAAAACCGTTGCAGCCGACGGCAAGCCTGCTGTCAGCCGCGCCGAGGTGACCATGGCTGCTGCTGAGATTCGTCAACGCATCTATGCGCTGTTTGCCGTATTCGGTATCGTTATCTTCTTCTGGTTCTCGTTCCACCAGAACGGTTATTCGCTCACCTACTTCGCCCGCGACTACGTCGACTTGAGTGTGATCAACATCAACTTGGGCTTCACGCAGATCAAGGGAGCCGAAATCTTCCATTGCGTCAATCCGTTCTTCGTCGTAACACTCACTCCGCTTGTGATGTGGCTGTTCGGTTACTTGAAGCGTCGCGACAAAGAACCGTCGACCCCGATGAAGATCGCCTTGGGTATGGGTATTGCTTCGCTGGCATACATCTTCCTGCTGTTCTTCTCGTTTGCACTACCTGCCAAAGATACATTGAGCACCATGAGCATAGAGCAGGTCGATGCCATTCGCGTTACTCCGTGGGTGATGATTGGTCTCTATTTCATCTTGACGGTAGCCGAACTGTTTATCTCTCCGCTGGGTATTTCGTTTGTATCCAAAGTGGCTCCCCCCCACATGCAGGGTTTGATGCAGGGATGCTGGCTGGCAGCCACGGCAGTAGGCAACTCCATTCTGTTTATCGGCGGCATTCTCTATGCCAACGTTCCTATCTGGGCTTGCTGGTTAGTCTTCGTCTGCGCTACGGCATTGTCGATGATTGTGATGTTGTCGATGGTGAAGTGGCTCGAACGGGTAGCCCGATAGAGTTGTTGAGGAGGAACCACCCTATTATAAAACAAGAAAACGCCTTCAACCCGTTTGGGTTGAAGGCGTTTTCTTGTTGTGTGTTCCGTGAAGGTTTGCTACCTATCGTGCATAGGCAACCGTCAGAGCGTCATCATTCAAAAACGATCTTCACGATCGTTGCATTTCGCATATCGGCATAGGTAGGCAGTGTACGGTCTGTACCTCCGTTCGACAAGGTAAACTGCTCCGAAGGTATTCCTGTTTGTTTTGCAAGGTAAGCAGCCAACGCTACGGCACGTTGGTTTGCCAAGCGTGTATTGAGCTGCACATTGCCTTCGGGAGAAACAAAACCTATGATGTGAATGCGAAGTTTCTTTCCTTTACTATCGATACGTGCTTTACGAGCAAGGACAGTTAATTCATCCATCGGTCGCCAGTTTTGGCGGAAATCCGGTTCCAACACAGCGCTTCCCTGTCGGAAATAGACCGGCGGGAACGATCGGTCAATTGCGGGGACAGTATCGTTTTTTACCACCGGCGGAACGGTGTCGATACGAACAACCGGCGGAGGTGTAACCACCACCGGCACTATAGGTTCGACCGGCAGCGCTACTACGGGTTCGGGCTGTACCGTTGTTATCCTCGATTCGGGTTGTGGGGTTTGCTGCGTCTTCTTCTTGGGCGAGAGATACCAGATGCACCCTATTCCTACATTGACACGCCCGTCGGCATTGGTACCATTTATTACGCCATTGAACTTATCCGGCATGATCGCTAATGTAGCTTCCAACGCAATAGCCAGATTCTGCTTCACGCGAACCGATGCATTCAACCCGCCCCGCACACCGAAAACCGCCTTGGAATCGGTAGAGTAGTTTGGCTCATAAATAGCCAGGACGTCATCGCCATGCCCGAAAGTATGCATATATCCCACTCCGAGCAACCCCTTCAGGTTGAACCTCTGCGCCGAACGACGGGGAAACCACCAGTCGGTGAAGTCGAGCGTACCGTCAACAGACAGGTCGATATTCGAGAAGCAGGTCGATACCGCATCCTCTTTCCAACTCGACCAAGCCTTGTTTTGATTGTATCCCAGCGTAGCACGATAGCCCAATACACGCGTGAACTCCCGTCCGGCAGTGACCGAAAAGCCCATACCCATCTGAAAATCCCGAAAGCGACTGTTCTCTGTCAAATTGTGATTGCCACTTATCTGTGGCATCAAGTACCAGGGAGACCGTTCTCCCTGACGTGCTTCGCCATCGCCCGTCTGCGCGAATGTAGGGGTAATACAAAGCATCCAAACAAATCCTACCATGATCTTTTTCATAACTGTCTTTCATTATGGTTTCATTTACAGAGCTATTGGCTTCAATTCCTTTAACTCCTTACTTCTTTTATTCCTTTAGTAATGCTTTAAAAATCTTACTCATATAGCGCCTCATACTCTCGTGCAATGATATCCCAACGGAAACGTTCGCAAGCAATCCTCTTCAATTCCTCTTCCTCCTGTTGTAAGGAGGTAGCCTGACGAAGCAGCCGACAAAGCTCTTCGCTATTCCGAAAATAGCAAGCACTATTGGCTGTCGTAGCCCGATTGTAAATCACCTGATATGCCAAGATAGGACGTCCGAAGAACATCGCCTCCACCAACGAAGGATTGGTACCGCCTGCCGCATGACCATGCACATAGTAACTCATGTTGGTACGCAGCACATAGAGCAACTCTATGTCGTAAACAGCATCCAATAAACGTATATTCGGGTAGTCTTTGTATTGCCGTTTCAGAGAGCGCGCAAAGGCGCCGACCTCCCAGTTGCCCACAATCACCACCGTTTCGCCGGTTTCGGCAAATGCCTCCAGCACCATGTCGAGATTGTTCTCCGGCTCTATGCGACAAATCGACAATCCATACCTCCGTCGCGACAGGTTCAATTGTTTCAATATCGCTGTCTGTACAGTTTCCGATACTTCGACAATGGCATGGTCGCCGCCATAAGCTATCAGTGCAGGTGTGCGGCGATAACGAGTGCGCACATATTCTGCTATCCCGATATTGTCGGCAATCACCACGTGGGCAAAGCATACCGCCGCCTGTTCCGACATGTGCAAGAACAGGCGGGGTAGCCATCCCCACTTGGCACGTCGATACTCCAGTCCATCAGTATTGACCAGAATACGGGCGCATGTCAAAGCTTTGAGCAGTGGGATAAATATACCTCCTGATACGCCCAGTATCAGGATGACATCGTATCCGCTCAGTGCACAGAGCATCGATACTATATCGTACAGAATACTTTGAATGCCATTGCTTTGCAATGGCACATATCTCAGGCGGGCACCTTTGTAGGTCTTAAAATGCGTAGGCAGCCCCTTGCTGCTGCAAAACACGGTGTAAACTATATCCGGAGAGCAATAACCGATCAGGTTCTCTGCCAGTGTTTCAAACCCTCCATAATGTGCCGGAACGCCTTGTGTCCCGATGATGGCAATTCTCTTCATGAGGTAGCTACAATAGAAAGCACAGTGGTTGTCGTACGCTCCACATCGAACTGTTTCGAATAGTTCCAAGCGTTGATAGCCATCTGTTCATACAGATTTTCATCAGATAATAAGTGAGTGAGCTGTTCGGCAATCTTATCCAACTGCCGCACGTCGGTCTTGTAACCGTTCACACCGTCGCGCACCAGTTCGCTGATACCTCCGGTTACAGGTACAATGACGGGTAGTCCGGCGCTCATGGCTTCCAATGCCGTTAACCCGAACGTCTCTTGAAACAGGTTGGGGTGCGACAAATTGACCAATACCGACGACCGACACAAGAACGGCACAATATCGCTTTGACGGTCATAGATATGCAGATTGGCAGGTCTCACCACTTCGTATTGATACATGAACGCTTCGATTTCGTGCTGCTTGGCATTCAATACTAATTGAAATGTATATTGCGACAACTGTGCAGCCAACCAGACAAACTCTTGTATACCCTTATACCGTTTGAGCGACGCTATCATCAGTACTGTCTGTCGACGATAGGCTTGCAAAGGTTCTACCGAGAGGCGTTGCACAAACCCGACAGGCAATCCGTTCGGAACGACCGAGACTTTTTCTGTCCGCTTCAACGAGCTACGTTGATATGCCGACACACAAATGACGCCGGTAGCCAACTGCTGCATACACCGACTCAATATCCGGTACACGCACCCCTTCGCTATTGCATCTTCGTGATAGTAATACAGCACGCACTTGCCTGTGAGCCATCCACCCAGCGCAGCGCCCACCGGTAGTAGGGTGTTGATGAGAAACACGATATCCCTGCGAAAGAGGTAACGGAACGAAAGCAAGAAGTAATAGAGCTGCACGCAGGCATATCGCGCAATCGTAATAGCCGGATAGCGCGAAAAACGATAGGGATAAGAGAACTTTCTAAAATGTCCGGAGGAGGAAGAGGAGAGCGCATCGAGTATTCCGCCCGACGACGAAACGAGGTCGACTCTGTAACCCAAATCTAACGCTTTCTGCAATGTGTGAAACAGTACTTTGGGGCTGCCGCTGTAATCGTTCAGAAGGTGAAAGCAGATGATGTGTTTCATCGTTTCTGTTCTACTAAGATTTTTGCCAATGCGATACAACAGCGATAACCGTTATGGGTGGTATCCAAACTCCCATTACGTAAATGATAATAAAAAGAGAGTGTGTACAACAAAGAGCACAGGCACAAAAAATAAGGATCGTCTATATCCGACGGAAAGCTTTTAGTCTGCATACGGAAGTAGCGATACGTCTTCTCCGCACTATACTTGAATTCCTGTATGGCAGTCTGCAAAATAAAATTGCAGGCATCCATATAGGGTGGACACGTGCGTGCAGCATACTCAAAATCGAAGGCAAAAACACGATGCTCGGTCATATAGGTATTCCATGGCGTGAAATCGGCATGATAGACGGAAAACGCAACGTATTTTTGACGATAGTGTTGTCTGACCCTACGAAGTGCAGTCTGTACAATCCGTGCATCTTCAGCACTGAGAGATTCCAGATAACATTCTAATCGATTCAAAGCCTTGCAAAAGTCGGTTGTTGCAAAGCGGCAAGGAATCTCGGTGCGAGCATCCAACTCCTGCAGAAAAGCCCAATGTCGAGGGGTCAGTCGGTGAGGTCTCGTCGCTCGAATCGTTTTCCGGGTGTCTTGTACAAAGAGCGAAAGACTATTCGTATCGGATCCGCAATACAAAACGTGCGGAATAGGTACTACTCCTTTTTCCTTTAACCACTTCAGGAACAGATGCTCTTTGTGGAACAGCTCTGCCACCGAAGCGTTGTCGGTTACCTTACAATAACCAAGAATCGTTCGTCCGGAGCTGATTTGAATGGTTATCTTTTGATTGACCGACGGCGTACCTTCGTACAGCGCAAACTCAAAAGTAGTGCATTGAAACAGCTCCTGTAACTTGCTGCGTAACGGCTCATGAAGATCAAGCTGCATCTGCTCCATCTTGAGATACCGGCAAACCGCAGTCACTCTGTGCAGCAGAGGAAGCCATCTTTTCAGCAACCGTCCCCTCTTACTTCCGGACTGGTAAAGCGCCAGCGCCGTCCGCATATTCTTTGCAGGCAAGAGCCATGCCTTGCCCTCTTCATTAGAGAGGCGATAGAAGAGTGTTCCGCTATTGAATTGAACAATGTTGAATAATAACGTCATAAAATTCTTTCCCCCGCACTTCCCATGTTTGTTGGGCAGCTATATTCCGAGCATCGACAGCCATCTGCTCACGCATTTCACGATCGGTCAATTTGAGTATTGTTTGAGAGAGACGTTGCACCGTTTCGGCACGGTTACCACGGGGAATCTTTAAGGTGTTAGTATGGTTAAAGTATCGCGTATATCCGGTGGTATCTATACAGATAACCGGTTTTCCGTAAGCCAAACTGTCGAAGGCGACAGTTACTCCTGCCTCTTTCAAAGCAGCATTGATTACTACATCGGTGTTTCGCATCAACGCTTCATAGTATGCTGTTGATACCTTCCCGAGCATTATCACTCGATTTTCCACATTTCTTTGTCGTATCAATCGGCGTAACCATTTCGCATCGGTACCCGAGCCGACAATGCTCAGGCAGATATGGGGATTCTGTTTAGCTGCTTCGGCTACACCCTCAATGGCTATGTCGAAACCGCGCCAAGCATCTAATCTACCTACCATCAGGTAGTTCACTGGCGCATCGTTTGCCGTTTGTTGATGGGAGGGAAGAACGATTGTTTCTGGATCTACAGCTACATCGGTAAAGAGTATGGCTTTATCGCGATACTTCTTAGGAATAAGTTGTCGGGTAATCTCTGTCTTACAAAGGATCAATCGGGCATCTCGACAATTGCGCATGAAGTGCACATTCAGGATTCTATTATTTACGACTATCCGTCGCAACCATTCGCGCAAACGTGCTACTGTCCCATAGTGACGAGTGTATTCTCCGGGAATAGTCTCCAATCCGCCAACGGGTCCCCAGATAAAGCATTGTTTCCTCCCGTAAGCGCTCACTTTCCACAAGGCATTCCCATAAGTAAGATGATGAAACAGATCGATATCGTTCGCTTGCATCGTGCGTGCTATCATGCGATTGATGCCGATTTGCCACAAATGATAGTAAAGACGTACACCACGTAATCCTTTCTTCCAAAAACGCATCCATCGAGGCAGGTCGTAATACAGAAAATGAATCGCTTCATACTGTGGGTGTAAAGCTATCCACGCCTCAATGGCGCTACGATTGCTGGCACGCGTCACCACCCATAATTCGGCATACTTCGACAACTCCAGTACCCAGTGCCACCCAACACCGATTTCTGATCCGTGACCGGGTTCGCAGGCGTAAGCTGAAATGAGCATTTTCATAACAGGGCAATCGCCTTGGCTATTGATTATCTATCTGTATCCACTCTTCGGGAATCAAGTCGCTACTCATTGTTCCTTCTATCCATATTCGGGGTGCAATCACAACTTTATCCGGATGTTTGTTCAGCCATGCACCCCAGAAACTAAATGTACTATTAGCTATGATGTTATGGTTACATTTTGTCATCAAAATCATGTCTTTATAGGATTCTTCTCCTTGATTCCAGTCGACAAGTATTGAATCGCCTTCGATGGGTAAATTCTTTTTTACCCAATCAGGTTCGTCGGAAAACAGCACGAAGATGGGATGATCATATTTGCTCTTGAAATAGTTGATGGCACGATGGTAATAGGAAAGCCCTACTATGTCAAAACAGGGAATTTCTACATAATCTCCTTTTCGTATGTGTACACTTACACTGATACGGTCTTGAATCAAAGTCAATAAGCTATCGTTTTGTATACCAAGGGTAGTATACTCTCTTAATTGTATCTTATCTTTAATACATTCCAAGAGTGATACATGAGCATTGCACATCGTTAAAAGTATCCTATGATGCTTTGCGATTACCCTCTCTATCTCGTCAGGTCGTTTCATGGGATGAACATAATACATTCTATAACCTAACATCCTATAAACCCAAAAATATGCTCTTTTCAGGTTTCGTATATAATATCTCACAAAGCGTTTTTGAGTAGACAGCTTTCGCCACCGCTCCACACGATCTATTTTGGAAATGAGATTTTCTTCTATAACCAATATTTTCTGTATTTCAATACCCCAATGATATTCATGTACAGTAAAATCCATAAGGTTCAGAACAACGTTCCTTTTTCTCTCATGAGAATTATAGAGATACAAAAAACCGGCGTATGTAAACAATTGGTTTCCTAATCCAGCAATGAGATAGACTCTGATTCTCTTTTTCTTCTTTAAACAATGCTTAGACAGATCTTTTATCACCCTTCTATGTTGCCGTTCAAATATATTGCTCAATATCAACTTTACACACTCATTCGGTGTCGAATTGTTTGTCACTTTTATAAAGCTCTTTTTGTCCGCCAAATAATCTACGGCAGCATTGATCGAGTTAATACTCTCCCGATCTATTTCTTGTTTCCGGGTTAGAAGCGTATCCGCATCGGCTGTTAACAAAATATTGTAGTCCAAAACCGGTATGAAAAGATTCCCAAATCTATACAGGAATTTGGAACTTAAATAGATGCGACTGCGAGCACCATCACAGATTATATCGGTATAGTAGCGGTCAAAAATAACTAAGCGAACGATACGAGTGACAGATTTTACTTTCAGGAGATAGCCGAGTTGATAATCTATCGTATAATAGAGAAGGCGTAATAGTGAACTTACTTTTCCTGTTCGTGTACCACGGTGTGGACGGTCATAGTTTCTATCTATCTCCCGTTTTATACCGGCATATTGTGCTACATCCCCCAAGTTGCTCAATAGATTGGGACGAAAATGATAATAAAGCGCCTTCTCAAATACAGGCGAAAGCTGCGCTATCAGTGCGTTAATAACGGTTGTTTTACCCGCACCATCCGGTCCGGAGAATCCAATACTGAATCCGGTTGAGGAATGAATATAATTACGGACGAACGTATACAGAAAGTAGCAGATGTATCGAATTTGCCGGAACGGATGTATCTGCATGTTGTACAACAAAGCATTCATTAGCAAACGAAACTTGGAGGTCTGTTCACATACCTTACACGACGGTACTCTATAGAGTTGTTGCAGCTTCTGTTTTACCTGTACCGATTGCTCTACCAACCATTTAGTTTCGGCATATTTAGTTGGATGAGGTCTACTCACTACACTATTATACAGGTATTTATCAAGGAACTCACCTTCTGCATCAACATGATAAAGAAATCCGTTAAACACTTTCTGTGCAAGAAATTCTTCTGCACTCATTAACAGGATACCATATACGGAAGTATGCAAGAAAAAATCCCACTGCACAACAACGGTTTGTTGGTCGTCGCACCAACCACAAACAAAAGTAATCAACCGGTCGCTGTGCAAATAGGTGATGATACGCCATCCCGACTGCTTTATCAATGCAACCAGCTTCGGTTGTATTGTCCGAAAACTCTGTGGAGAGATAATAATGTCAATGTCGCGATGCGCATTGTTATCGGGTAGCGTATCGTAATTGCGCAATACGGCATAATCGGCAGATACATTCAAAAAGTTGATTACAGTGGCTATGTGATTGACGCCGATACTTTTCATTCTCTCCGGAAGATACGGGTGTTATGTTTCAACTTGTCTATCCAATAATCGGGACAATAATAAATCGACTCTAAGATGAGCCAAATACCCGACAGAACTCTAAATTGCCGTAATAGCAGTACTCCGTTACGCAAACAGTCGGCAGCGATAGCATCGTGCTTTAATTGTGTTACTTCTGTATCCGACAAAGAGTTATAGAACTCTATGAAGGTCAATTCTGTTTTACCCGACCTTCGTCGTAACAGATTTGTTTTTACGTATCGCATCTTGACCATCATATAGAAAGCATTCGACGACAAGCCGGAACTTTTCCGATAGCGACACAACACTTCGGGTACTACAACGATAGCCTTTCCTTCGGTATAGAGGTCGCTCATGCGTGTCCAAAAGTCTAAATCTTCACAATAATCTTGGAAGCGAGGCTTTCCCGAAGGAAATCCGTTAATGGCATGACCACCGATTGAGAGTGCTGTTTCACGACGGTAGATCGCTGTTGATTGCATAAAGATCAGTTTATTTAGACGAGCTTTCCTGTAAAAAGAATCCTTGGATGTTTCCCCTAAAAAAATGCCGCCTCCTATTCTTTGGCTGTTTTCGTCTATATATTCCAAGTAGCAACCTACCCCGATGAGGTCTACATCCGATACGATTTTATTGTACAATGTTGCGATGGCTCGTGGGTATAAAACGTCATCGGCATCCAAAAACATTAGATATTCTGTATGGACATTGTGTTCAGCATAATACCTCCCGAACGCAAGTCCTCTATTTTCTTCAAAGCATACCAACTCATGCTGACGAGGATGGTCGAGGAAAAATTGCTCAATACGTTTTATGCTATCATCGGTACTGCAATCGTCGATGAGCAACAAGTAGAATTCCTGCATTTGTTGGGCAAGCACACTTTGTAGAGTTTCTTCAATATATCGGGATGCGTTGTAAATACAGATGGCGAGAGTGAGATTCATCAGCATGGGGAAAGCTATCATCGCTTTAGACCTGTGCGCATACAAAGGGTACCTTTGTACGCTACAAAGGGTACCTTTGTGCTATACAAAGGTACCCTTTGTCATTCTAAACCTATATCCCCGGTTCCATCAGGATA
>JAISIN010000002.1 GCA_031262085.1 Prevotellaceae bacterium | reverse complement strand
TCCGATTTTAGCGTGCAGATGTACGTCGACGGCGAAGCGTGGGTGGCTGTGCTCACCCCGTTGAAGCGCGACGTGAAGCAACTGTTTCGGCGCATCAAACTCTATTTCAACAGTCGCCTCTCCACCGTGTCGCACGTAGAGATGCAGGAAGCAAGCGGCGATGTTACACATATCGAATTAAAAAAACCGGTACTCAATCAACCCCTCGATGAAGCACTTTTTACTGTGGATTAGTTGGATGGTAGCCATCGTTGCCATTGCCGATGCGCAAACGGCACCGCCCGATTCGCTTAGCCTCGTTTTCGACGAAGCCGGGCGGGCGCGCTATGCGCTTGTTATTCAAACGCGCCAAGCCTCGCTAACGGGAATCTGCCTGCTGAAAAGTACCTCCGACTCCATCATCGGAAGTGTGGTCAATGAGTTCGGCGTAAAAGCGTTCGATTTTGTCTACACTGCCAAGCGCCGGAGCGTAAAGCTCTACAACGTGGCTTTCTTTCTCGACAAATGGTACATACGCAAGGTGGTGCAAAACGACCTGAAGTACCTTCTCCGTTCGCCGCGAAAAGAGAGCCGGAGCAGAACCCTCTCCGGTGATGCCGACGGAACGCTTTGGCTGCAAAATAAGCGATATAAAATGAGCTATCAATTTAAACCCATGATATGAAACTGTTGAACGAATTATTTTTCATCTCCGATAGGGAAGAGGGAAAAGGGAACGGAACGGTGTACTACATCCAGCTCAATCCCGAACATTTTATCTATCGGCTGCACTTCCCCGGCAATCCCATTACGCCCGGCGTGTGCCTGATACAGATGACACAGGAGATACTGGAGCAGCACTTTCTGCGTCGGTTCCGACTGGTTGAAATATCCAATGTGAAATTTCTGCAAACCTTGTCGCCCCAAGCCGACGCACTAATCCATGTCCGCTTCGGCAAAATATCGCTCACCGACGAAGGATGCAAAGCGCAACTCACCATTGCCGATGCCGAACAAACGTATGCAAAACTATCTTTAAGTTATGGGTACGAACGAAGCTGATGTCAACACCGTACAACGTGTATTCAACCAATACAACGTTTGCGTGGTGGTGCCTACCTACAACAACGAAGGCACCATTCAAGACGTGTTGAATCGTATGCTTGCCTATACCGACCGCATCATCGTGATCGACGACGGCAGCACCGACAGTACCTCTCGCTTGTTAGCGCCCTATCACCGCCGCATCGTTGCCATCAACCGCCATGTGCGCAATCGCGGTAAAGGCAAAGCCTTGTGTACCGCTTTCGGCATCGCGCGGGCAGCGCACTATCGCTACCTCCTCACCATCGATGCCGACGGTCAGCACTATCCCGAAGACCTCCCCCGCTTTGCCGATGCGTTGGAGCAGCATCCCGATGCGGTGATCATAGGCAGTCGCAACCTACAACAACCCAATATGCCCGGCAAGAGCAGCTTTGCCAATCGCTTCTCCAATTTCTGGTTCCACCTGCAAACCGGACAACGCCTGCCCGATACCCAAACCGGATACCGGCTCTATCCCTTACAACACTTTCCGGAGAAGCTCCTGTTTCCTGCCCGCTACGAAGCCGAACTGCTGCTGCTGGTTCAAGCTGCTTGGCGCGGGGTAAAGCTATTGCCTATATACATACGTGTCTATTATCCGCCACGCGAAGAGCGGGTGTCTCATTTTCGCCCGGTGGCAGATTTTGCCCGCATCAGTCTGTTGAACACATTTCTGTGCATCGGTGCCGTATGCTATGGTTTTCCGCTACAACTCATTCGCTTCTTTAAAAACAGACCGGCATGACACGAATATTTCTTTCTATATACGATGGATTGGTTCAGCGCAAATGGTTGGCTGCTTTGCTGTTGTTGCTCTGTGTGGGCGGCTGCTTGTGGTCGTTATCCCACCTGAATTACCAAGAAGATATTGCCGAATTCTTGCCCCGCAACAATCGGCAGGCAAAATATACGTCGCTCTATGAGCACATAGGTGGGCAGAGGCGCATAACCCTGCTTTTTACAGCCGAACAGACCGACAGCGTAACGGCTGCCATGGAAACCTTCGGCAAGCTGTGGGAGCAGACCGATACATTGCGCACGATAAGCGATATGCAAATCCGTGTCGACGAAGCCGGCATGTTATACATGATGGATTTCATCGAAGAAAATATTCCCTACTTTCTTACTGATGCCGACTATGCACGTATCGATTCATTGTTGCAAGAGCCTGGTTATGTAGCCCGCCAGTTGCAGCGCGACAAAGAGCTGTTGATGCTTCCCACCGGCGGAATAATGACACAAAACATCCGACGCGACCCGCTACAACTGTTCACGCCGGTTCGACAACGCTTGCAACAGCTGCAACCCAACAGCCAATATGCGGTTGTCGACGGATACATCACGTCGACCGACGGCACCCGAGGATTGGTGTTCTTTACTTCGCCCTACGGCATTAGCGAATCGAAGCAGAACGGACATTTGGTCGACATGCTCAACCACGTAATCGAAACAACCCAAGCCCAGCATCCTCACGTGCATGTATCTGCCATCGGAGCACCGGTGATTGCCGTTACCAACGCCCGTCAAATCAAAGCCGACAGTGTGCTGGCTGTTTCGTTGGCAGTAGTGTTGATACTGGCGTTGCTGCTCATCGCTTTTCGCAGACTGAGCGACTTGCTCTGGATAGGCTGCTCCATTCTGTTCGGTGCTTGTTTTGCATTGGGAGGGATGGCACTTTATAGAGATGCCGTATCCATCATCGTATTGGGCATCGGATCGGCGATGATCGGTATTGCCGTGAACTATCCGTTGCACTACCTCGACCATCTGAAGCACGAATGTAACAAGCGGCAAGCACTCAAAGAGATGATTCCACCGTTACTCATCGGCAACATCACTACCGTGAGCGCCTTCCTTTGCTTAGTAGAATTGGACACGCCTGCCATGCGCGATATGGGTGTATTCGCCTCGTTGATATTGATAGGAACCATTCTGTTCGTACTCGTTTTCCTGCCGCTCTTTGCCCGAAGTCGCAAACATGTCGGGAGCGACGAGCAGCTAACCTTTGGCAAACTTGCCTCTTTCCCGTTGGAACGAAAGCGATGGCTTTTTCTGCCATTGGTTGCAATAACGTTGCTGTTGGGATGGTTCAGCCTCCACACTGCTTTCGACTCCAACATACAGCACATCAATTATATGACTGCGCAGCAACATAGCGACTTGGATTTTCTTACTGGTAGCCTGCAGCAAACCGACCGTACCACTCTTTTTGCCGTGACGCAAGGTGAAGATACCCAAGCGGCGTTGCTGGAGAACGAAGCACTGCAACGCAACGTCTCCACATACGGCACATCGATAGGCATCAGTGGCATAAACTCCTTTATCCTTTCACAGCAACAACAACGCATACAGCTGGCTCGTTGGACTGAATTTACAGCACAATACCGGGCAACCTTGCTGCAAGTATTGCGCGCCGACGGGCAGCAACAAGGCTTTACGCCCACCGCATTTGCCGATTTTGCCGAAACACTTTCGCGCGAATATGCGGCGCAGCCTGTCGACTATTTTCAGCCTATCCTGAGCAACATCGGTCATTATATCTGGACAGACAGGGAGCATACGTATATCGCCAATCTCCTTCAAGTGCCTTCGGGAGCCGAAGAGGAAGTGAAACATTCGCTGCGCGAGGCAAGTTCGGAGCATACCTTTATTTTCGATGGCAGCGATATGGGCAATCAATTGGTCGCGCTGCTCTCAGACAATTTCAATTACATTGGTTATGCTTGCGGTGCCATCGTATTCCTTTTCCTGTGGTTTTCGTTCGGACGTCTGGAGCTGAGCCTGATATCTTTTCTGCCGCTGGCTGTGAGTTGGGTTTGGATACTGGGCATCATGCAACTGCTCGGCATTCAGTTCAACATTGTGAACATCATTCTTGCCACCTTCATCTTCGGGCAGGGTGACGACTATACCATCTTCATGACCGACGGCCTGATGTATGAATACACCTACCGAAAGAAGTTGCTGGCTTCGTATAAAAACAGCGTGGCGCTGTCGGCGCTCATCATGTTCATCGGTATTGGCGTATTGATTACGGCACGCCATCCTGCTATGCGTTCGCTTGCCGAAGTAACCGTAATCGGCATGTTTACCGTGGTGTTGATGACCTACTATTTGCCAGCGTTGCTGTTTCGTTGGGTCACTACTTCGCACGGAAAGGTTCGCCCGGTGCCGCTTACTTTAAAACGTATTGGCTATTCGCTCTTCTCCATTACCTATTTCCTGATAGGAAGTTTGCTGATGCGCGTGGTGATGCTGTTCTATCTCCATATCGGACGCGACACCGAGCGGAAGCGCCTGCGTTTCCACCGTTGGCTGCAAGCAATCTCTGCCTTTACCATGCACCACATTCCGGGCGTGCGGTTTACGCTCGATAATTCGGTGCACGAAACATTCGATAAACCAGCCGTGCTGATATGCAATCACCAGTCGCACTTCGACTTAATGTGCCTGATGATGCTTACGCCCCGATTGGTGCTACTCACCAACGATTGGGTGTGGAAGAATCCTTTTTATGGATTTATCATTCGCTATGCCGAATTCCATCCCATAAGCAACGGCATCGAACAGAACCTCGACAAATTGGCACAGCTCACGGCACGCGGCTATTCGGTAGCCCTGTTTCCCGAAGGTACCCGTTCGGAGGATTGCACGATTTTGCGCTTCCACCAAGGTGCGTTTTATCTATCGGAGAAATTGGGATTAGACTTGCTGCCCGTCTTCGTACATGGAGCCGGACATGTGTTGCCAAAAAAAGATTTTATGTTGCGCGAAGGCGCTATCCATGTAGCGGTGACGCAACGCATCCCGCCAAGTAACCCTACTGCGGGGGGCGATGTAAAAGAATGCACTTCGATAGTCCGTCGCTTCTACATCGACCATTTCGATAAACTGCGCCGCAAGTTGGAAACGTCTGCCTATTTTGTCCCTTACGTGCGCTATAAATATATGTATAAAGGCCGTAGCATTGAAGCGCACTGCCGGCATGTATTGCGGCAGCACGCTGCTTGGCAACCTTATATCGACCGTCCTTATCCCGATGTGCACACGGTCGGCATCTACCCAAGCGGACAAGGTGAGTTTGCATGGCTTTTTGCTTTGGTGCATCGCGACATCGAGGTCTACGCCTTTGAAACCGACGAAGAGATGCACCTGACGGCAGCGAATTGTTCGGATATTCCGCGCAACCTTCACTTCCGTAGGGTAACAGCAGATACCGACACTTCAATGGGCGAACAGGCAGTTGATATGACTATTTTCCTCAACCAAATACCCCTATATCGATGAAAAAAATATGTGTCATCATAGGAAGCGGATTGGGCGGTTTGTCGTGCGGATATATCCTTGCCCGCAACGGCTATCGGGTCACGGTCTTGGAACAGGGCACACAAACAGGCGGTTGCTTACAATGCTTTTCGCGCAGGGGCGTTCCCTTTGAAACCGGCATGCACTTCATCGGCAGCGCCGATCGCGGACAAACGTTACACCGCTTGCTTCATTACTTGGAAGTGGACGAGCACATCGAACTGAGCCGATTGGATACCGATGGCTACGATGTGATTTCCTTACAAAACGAACGCTTCCCGTTTGCCAACGGCAAAGAGGCTTTTGTAGAACAATTGGGTGCCCGCTTCCCTCGTGAGAAAGATAATCTGGTGACCTATTTCGACTGCATCGAACAGATAGCCCAAGCTTCGTCGCTCCATTCGTTGCGCCAAGCCGAATCGGATATAGCAATCAATACCCGTTATCAAACCACAAGTATCAACGACGTACTCGCCGAGATTATTCACGACCCTTTACTACGTGATGTTTTGGTGGGCAATCTGCCGCTTTATGCCGCGCAGAAAGACCGCACCCCTTTTGCAACCCACGCATTCATTATGGATTTTTATAACCAAAGCGCCTTCAGGGTTGTGGGCGGAAGCAACAAAATAGGAACCTCGCTTGTCGACTCCATCCGTCAGATGGGGGGCGAGGTGCTGATACGCCACAAGGTGGTACGCATGGTGTGCAACGAGACACACATCGTAGGGGTAGAGACTGAAAACGGACAATATTTTCCTGCTGACATAGTTATCTCGGATACACACCCTGTACGAACCTTGGAGATACTGCCCGATACCAAGCTCATTCGACCCGCATTTCGCCAACGCATCAACCAAATACCCAATACCGTTGCCGGATTTACCGTCTACCTCCATTTTAAAAGGGAACGGGTGCCCTATATGAATTCCAATTTTTACGCTTATCACAGCGATTCTCCATGGAATTGCGAAAGCTATACCGACGACACATGGCCGAAGGGCTATCTCTATATGCACTTTTGTCACCAACAGCAACCACAATTTGCCCAAAGTGGGGTGATACTGTCGTACATGACGATGGATGAAATGAAGCCGTGGATAAACACCACCGTGGGACATCGCGGAGCCGAGTATGAAGCTTTTAAACAAAGCAAAGCCGAAAAATTACTGGAGCAGGTGGAGCACGAATTTCCCGGATTGCGCAGTAGTATTGCCCACTATTATACCTCCACCCCACTCACTTATCGCGACTATACCGGCACGCACAACGGATCCATGTATGGCGTAGTGAAAGATATTACACTCGGTGCCGCATGCCGCGTGCCCCATCGCACCAAAATACCCAATCTGCTGCAAACCGGACAGAACATCAATTCGCACGGCATTTTGGGAGTGCTGGTTGGCACCATCGTTACCTGCTCGGCATTGATCGGCGCGGAAACTATTTACCGGCAGATTGTGGAAGCTGAACAATTGTAGCCGCGAGGCAACGAAAATATAAACCTGCAAAAAGAAAAAGCGAAACCATGAAACATGAGCAGACAGGCATTATGAACGAAGATATACTCATCATTGGAGGCGGCGTAGGCGGACTCTTTACTGGTGCACTGCTGGCACACGAGGGCTACAAGGTGACCGTGGTTGAGAAGAACCAAACCATCGGCGGCGGACTGCAAACCTTTACGCGCCGCGGAGAAGTGTTCGAAACCGGCATGCACATACTAGGCGGATTGCGCAAAGGCGGCTCCATCTATAAGATATGCCAATATTTGGGCATCATGGACAAACTCTCTCTGCGCGATACCGACGATGATTGTTTCGACTGCATTACCTACCTCGACGATGCGAAAACCTACCGCATGCCTACCGGAAAGGTTGCTTTTACCGATTATCTCATCGGCGAATTTCCACACGAACGGGCTGGCATAACAGCCTACATGAATGCACTGTACCGGCTTACTGATGAAGTCGATTTCTTCTACCTGCGCCGTGGCAGAGATTATCTGTTTTCACATTCCGAACAGTTTCTGTGGGCTGCCGACCAGTGGATTGCACATTATATTACCGACAAGCACTTACGCGACCTGCTGGCATACATGAATCCTATGTATGGCGGCGTTGCCGGACATACGCCAGCATACATTCACGCGCTCATTAACGTGCTCTACATTGAAGGTGCCAGCCGTTTCAACGACGGCAGTCAGCAATTGGCAGATGCGTTAGCAACGGCTATCACCGCCAGCGGCGGCAGCGTGCACAGTGGCGTAGCTATTGTGGCGCTAAAGGATAAAGATCGCACTATACAACAAGCGTTGGCAGCCGACGGAAGTTGCTTCACAGCCAACCGATATATCTCTGCCATTCACCCTTGCGCGCTCTTAAAAATGATGAGCGAAGATGCCTTTACCAAAGCCTATCGCAACCGGCTCAACGCATTGCCCAATTCCTATTCGGCTTTTACGGTCTACATCATCTTCAAGCCTGATAGCTTTCCCTACATCAACCACACATGCTATTACCAACAGCGATACGGCTTGGTGTGGAACCACGCCGAATATGATGCCGATACATGGCCGCAAGGGTTTATGTATATGACATCGCCCCACCGTAAACAGGGTGCCTATGCACGTACAATGATTATCAACTGCATCATGTCGTTCGAACAGGTACGCCGCTGGAAAGATACCACCGTAGCCCATCGCGGCGATGATTATGCAGCATGGAAAGAGGCACACATACAAAAGATACTTGCCCGAATGGAAATATTGTACCCTGGTTTCGGCAATTGTATTGACGAACGCTTTGCCTCAAGCCCGCTCACTATTCGCGATTATTACAACAATAAAGAGGGGGCACTTTATGGGTTCGGTCGCGACTGCTGCAACATTGTACAGTCGCAACTGTCGGTGGTTACCAAAGTAAGTAACTTGCTGCTCACCGGACAAAACATCAATTTACACGGAATATGCGGTGTGCCGCTTACTGCCGTGAATACAGTAGAAGCGATACTTGGAGAAAATACCTTGATTGATAAAATTAATGCGCAACAAATATAAAAGAGTATGAATATGAAAATAAAACTTATCTATCCCAAATGGCAAAAGTTGCGTGGTCAAACCACATTCAACCTACCGCCTCACGGACCGGTAGCTTTTGCCGCTACCCTGCCTGCCGATGTTGAAATATCGTTTACCGACGAGAATGTAGAAGATATCGACTTCGATGAACCATGCGACTTGGTAGCTCTTTCCATGATGCTCAGCACCCAAGTGAAGCGCGGATGGGAAATATCCGAAATTTACCGCCGATTAGGGAAGCAGGTGATAGCCGGAGGCATATCGACGATGCTTCATGCCGAAGAAACCACCAACCATGTTGATGCGATATTCTTGGGCGAAGCTGAAGGACGCATGGAGCAAGTGCTCGACGACTGGCGCAACGGATCGTTGCAACGGGTGTATAACTTCATGGGACGACAACCCAATATTGATTTGGTTGGTCCTTGTCGACGCGACCTCTACAAACGCGACCTCTACAATCACAAAGGGGTGCAGATGGTCGACCTCTTTCATGCCAGTCGAGGCTGTCGGTTCAGTTGCTATCCCTGTGCTGTATCGTATCTGGGTGGGCGTGTGTTCCGTCCGCGTCCTATCGACAAAGTAGTGGAGGATATGGCAGGTATCGACAACAATCGCCTGTTTATTGTCGACAACTCACTGGCGCAAGACAAAACGTGGGAGCGCGAACTCTTCACTGCTATTGCACCGTTGAAGAAGAAATGGATCAGCCATACCATCGAAGACGATCCCGAAATACTCGATTTGGCAGCAAAAGCCGGAGCGTGGTATGTGTATCAGGCGGTGTACGACACGTCGGATTACATCAAAGAGCGCGTAAAACGGTACCACGATTATGGTATCGGCGTGGAAGGAACCATTTTATTGGGTCTCGACAATCAATCGGAAGACGACATCAAACGCCTGATTGATTTCCTCGGCGAAATAGACCTCGACTTGGCTGAGTTCACCGTGATGACCCCATTCCCACACACCAAAGCCTACGACGACCTGCTGCGGCAGGGACGCATCTTCGATTTCGATTGGAATCATTACAATGCCGGTCAGGTGGTGTTCAAGCCCAAGCAAATGTCGCCCGAACGGTTGCAGGAACTCTACGATTATGCCTGGCAGAGTTTCTATGCCGACGAAAGTCAAGAACAAAAGATGTTCCGTCTCTTCTGCAACGTTACTCTGCGAGAAATGGAAGAGGGCACGTATCGCCCTCGCGACCGCAAGCTTGCCAATCGCAGTTTCGGTAAAACCATAAAATCGATGCCCTATGCAAGTGCCCGTTAGTTATTACGATGAAATTTATTCGTTCAGTGGCGATTGGGATGTGCCATCGAAATGTGGCTTAAAAATAGGTACTCATAACGGACAGACGTATGTGATAGTGACCGAACTTTATCAAGATAATCCAGGCACCTCAGTGACATACGCTGGACGCAAGTTAGCCGAGCAAATTTGTGCCAACAAAGGTTTACAATTGGCTGATATCCTCTATATAGAATGCAACCCCGATACACACTCCAAGTTGTCGTTCTATGATGAGGAGTATTTTCTAGTCGATTTCAATACTGCCGATTCTGCGCTCCGCTACCGGCAGCTTTCTATCGATGAACTTAAACTCCTTATTGAATGATGATACGTAGTTTGCACTTTTTCGTTTATATCCTCTTTCCCGCTATACTTGCTTCCCAAGAGGTGCCAGTACAGATATGGGAAGGGGTTACCTCGCACACAGAGGTGACGCTTACGCCTTATTTACCTGCTGTCGACACTTGTCGACACACAGCAGTCATTATCTGCCCGGGCGGCAGCTACTGCTGGCTCGACACCACAAGCGAAGGTACAGATGTGGCACGCTACTTACAGCGCCGCGGCATTGCTGCATTCGTGTTGCGTTATCGCACGGCAGGTGTATTGGCATTTATTACACACAACCGACTTCTGTGGCACGGTAACCAGCACCCTGACATGATTCAAGATTTACAACGAGCCATTGAGTGGGTACGTATTCATGCCGAAATGTATCAGATACGTGATAATCGTATTGGAGTGATGGGATTCTCTGCTGGCGGGCATCTAGCGCTCACAGCAGCCGAACGGTTCGATACAAACTTCATGGCACCGCTCGGTATCCAACCTAGGGCATCACTTCGCCCCGATTTCGTAGCTGCTCTCTATCCTGTTGTTACACTCTCAGATAGTCGATACACACATCGCCGCTCGCGCAGAGGATTACTTGGCGAAAACAAAAAACGCAATATACAGATGCGTGATTCGCTCTCTGCCGAGCTGCATGTACGCACCGACATGCCACCAGTATTTCTCATGAACTGCAAAGACGATCCTGTGGTAAAACCTCAAAATGCGCTGTTACTTGATTCGGCACTCACAGCACATGCTGTTCCTCATCACTATCTGCAATACACTACAGGTGGTCACGGGTTTGGCATTCATCCACGAGCAGGAGCAGATTCTGCGGACTGGATAGAGCAATTTATTAATTGGTTATTCACTATTATACATACAACTATATCTCATGAAAAGTGATATTGAATATCAGCCCGTTGAACAGATCAATGCTTTGCAAGAAATATTGCTTTGCAAGGCGCTAGCTTATTTGAAAAAGCATTCACCTTACTATCGCCGAATGTTTACGGAACATGACATCGATATTCGTTGCATCACTCATATCGATGATTTAACACAGCTACCTTTTACTGAAAAGAGAGATCTGCAACTCCATAATCAAGAGTTCTGCTGCTGTCCGCGCGAGCGTATTATTGATTACATCACTACATCGGGCACACTGGGCGAACCAGTGACCTTTTGTTGTACCGAAAAAGATTTGCGCCGGTTAGCCTACAACGAAAAGAAGTCATTTGTGTGCGCCGGTCTAAAAGCGGACAATGTGCTACAGCTGATGACGACGATGGATAAGCGCTTCATGGCGGGGTTAGCGTATTTTCTTGGCATTCGCGAACTGGGGGCAGGCATTGTGCGGGTAGGCAATGGCATACCCGAATTACAATGGGATACAATTCGCCGCATCCGCCCCGACACACTGATGTGTGTACCATCGTTCATCCTTCACCTCATTCAATATGCCGAAGAACATAATATTGACTATCAAAATAGCAGTGTGCGCCGCATCATCGGTATCGGTGAGGGATTGCGCGATCAAAACTTCCACCTTAATCTGCTAGGCAAACGGATCAAAGAAAAATGGGATGTTGAACTTTTTGCAACTTACTCGTCTACCGAAATGGGAGCAACCTTCTCAGAATGTCCTTTTCAATGCGGTGGGCATGTGCATCCCGAATTGATTATTGTAGAGATTATCGGTGACAATAATCTCCCCGTTCCCGATGGAGAAGTAGGTGAAGTCGTTATTACCACTCTTGGCGTTGAAGGTATGCCTTTGCTGCGTTTCCGCACTGGCGACATGGCTGCCAAACGTACAGAACAGTGTCAATGCAGGCGCAACTCGTACCGCCTCACTCCACTTATAGGGCGTAAGAACAACCTTATTAAGTTTAAGGGTACTACCCTCTATCCGCCTGCTATTAACGATGTGCTTGACAATACTGATTATGTAGAAAACTATATTATCATTGTTCGAGAAAACAGCGAAAACGGAACCGATGACGTGATTGTACGCATTGGTCTTAAGCACCTGCCTGCATTTGATGTGGTAAAAGATATGAAAGACCGCTTTCGTTCTCGCATACGTGTAGCACCTATTATAGAAATAGTAAGTACGGAAGAAATATATCGGATGAATCACCCTAATTCATGCCGAAAAATAGTGAAATTTGTAGATGATAGAAGGAGTTGATATGAAAAGGGTATATATTCTATATGCAATAGTGCTCTTTACTTTGCCTATCCTTGCAAAAAGTAAAAGTGACACAATCGTGGCAGGGAGATTATTTGGTCGCCCTTTATTCAGTAAAGTTGACTGTCCTATGGCAGCCAAAATGTTATCTACACCAACGGATAGTGGAGTTGTAAACTTTTTAGAAAAATACAGAGACGTTCAAATAGATAATAAATTATTGGAAAATATCAGCAAATCATACTCACTTGACGTCTCAACCATATTCCTACTTATGCGCTTATATTCTCAGCATAACAACCATCAATTGCAAAACATATATATGAATACACTCAAATCATTAAAACTTAAAAAGCTTACCAAAGAACTTGTTTCATTAAAGGAGTTCCACATTGTATTCATTCCAGGTTTTAATTATAATAATAATCGCGGAAATTTATTGGAGCAAAAACAACTCCTTGATTCTGCCGATATATCATATACAATGATTAATTTACAACCGATAGGATTAATAAAAACAAATGCCCAAATACTTGCAGATGAGCTGAAAATCATTAATCAACGCCATTCAAATATTATCTTGATTAGTATCAGCAAAGGAAGTATGGAAACTGCGCTATCTCTTACTACGATGCTGAATCCTGATGAAGTTAATCATATCAAAGCTTGGATTAATGTTTGTGGTACTTTGAAAGGATCTCCCGTTGCTGATTATTGGCGAGTTCCTTTTCGTCGATTTTGGTTATCTTTGGGATTGTGGTTCATTGGTCGTAAAGCTAATATCCGAGGATTGACTTACGATTTGAGTTATTTACATCACCAAGAACGTTGGCCTAAATGGAAGATACCAAAGTCTATTTATACAATCACATTACTCTCCACTCCTCTCGGTCGTGAGAAAAAAGGTCTTATGAAAGTGCCAAATGATAATTATTCTCCTTTGATAGACGAAATTATAGACGGAGGGAATATAGTGGTAGAGGTTGGTTACAATCATACGTTGGAAGGTATGGATTTAAATCCGCGGATGGTTGCTCTACTAAATCATATAGCTATCCATTTAAAAAAAATAAAAGAACAATGACATGTAATGAATTCGAGGATATACGTCCTTATTATGATCAAGAAATTCCTGCTGCAATGAAACGAATAGCACATAGTGAGTTCTTTCCACTGTTGGCATCGTATGTATATCCCGGAGCGGATATAGAGAAAGTTCGCGGATTGATTCAGCAGTTTCAAACCATTCGTGATTTTCAATTAGAGGTGATGCGTTGTGTAATCGAACAAATTATAGCCCGCAGTATCACCGAATTCTCATACAGTGGTATAGAACATATCGACCCTGCAAAGAGATATCTGTTCGTTTCAAATCATCGTGACATCATGCTCGATTCATCTCTGTGGCAATATATCCTCTATTGCAATGGTTACGAAACAACAGAAATAACTTTCGGATCAAATCTGATGAGTAATCCGTTGATTATCGATATCGGCAAATCGAACAAAATGTTTCGCGTTGAGCGGGGAGGTAATTTGCGCGACCTGCATCGTATCAGTTTACATCTTTCGGAATATATCCGTTATACACTAATAGAGAAACGGCAGTCTGTATGGATTGCCCAGCGAAACGGTAGAACGAAAGATGGTAATGACTCCACCGATCAGGGCATTATCAAAATGTTTGCCATGAGCAAACCTAACGACAAAATAAGAGCACTTGATGAACTCAACATTGCTCCGTTAGCTATTTCGTATGAATGGGAGCCGTGTGACATCCTCAAAGTGATAGAGTTATATGAATCGAAGCAAATGAAATACACCAAGAAGCCGGGAGAAGACCTGAATAGCATTCTCACCGGCATCGTGCAACCTAAGGGGAAAGTACATATCGCTTGTTGTCCGCCTATTACCAGCGATGAATTGCAAACCTTCGACGGTCATACTTACAACGACTACTGTAAACAGGTAGCCTATTTGATAGACAGCCGTATTTACGAGCATTATCGCCTGACACCAAACAACTATATTGCCTACGATATTCGCTCCGGACAAGAAGTCTATAGTAAGTTCTACACACTTGAACAAAAAAATATATTTGTCAATAGCATGCGCCAATTACAAAAATATGACACATTCGATACTGACGTGCTTTACAATATTTATCTTGGTATTTATGCCAATGCGGTGGTCAACAAGGTACAAGTAATGAAATCGTAAGAATTAGTTAAGTAAACAATTATTATTCAAAAATGTTATATAGATTGATTACATTAATAACTATAAATAACAACTCTATGAAGAAGATTCTATTGACCTGCCGTATACTCACACTGATGCTACTGCTTCAAATGACAACGCTCGCTACTGCCCAAGAGGGACATATCGCTTTCTTGAAGCAGTTCAAGAAATTCGTTACCAAGATTGAAGTCGCCAAATCGTTGTCAAGCGAGCAACTTACGGCTGCCGATTCTGTCTATTCATGTTACGACCAGCTTTATTCCACGCGATACAAAGCTAATATGAATAATGACGAAAAAAAACAATTTAGCGAATATAAAGCACGCTATAGAAAAAGTCGCCTCAGTTACAAGGTCGATAAACTAACGAACAAAATTGATTCCGCGGGAAGCCAAGTGGGCGATAAAATTCAAGGGAAAGGTTCCGAAATCATAGGAACTATTAAAGGTTGGCTTAAAGAGAATGAAAAGGAATAATATGCCCATAATAGAAGAATCGTAAAAACACTAATATTATGTTATTGGCAGACAACTCGTGATTAAAAGCGGCTTATACATCCTTAATTTGTAGGAAGAGTATTATAAGCCGCTTTGATATGTATCATCGTCTCACTCCTTTGGGATTTGTATTCACATGTGGTATAAATAGTCTGTCTCCCATCATTTCCTTGGCATCTTGCAATCGCTGAGGTATGGTTTCTTTCGCCGTAGTTGATACTTTTACGTCCTCTGTTTTTTCTTCACTCTTCTCTTCCCCCTTTTCCACAGGACGCAGCGACAACTGTATCTTTCTATCCAATGCCGCCAGCTCAGACTTTACTCCTTTGAGTTCCTCCTCCTTGCGCCATACACTGCCGACCACTTCTTGCAGGACAGGCAGGTCGGTGGAAAGCTTGGCGGTCTCCTTCTCATACTTCTCAATGAGCGAGGGTATCTTCTCCAGCGCATGCAGAAAGTAGCCCGCCGCCAACTTTGGGTCGTTAGCCAAGTGTCCGTTGTTATAGGTGTACTTGATGTTGCCCTCACCCTCTACGAAGAACTTGTTCTCTTTGAGAAACATTCCCTCCTTCATACTGTCATCCGTCTTGACCAGCAACTTGAAACCGTAAAGTTCACCGATAATGTAATGTTCCCCGTGCGTGGTGGCATTGTCGGCTATCTGAGAGAGCTTCTCGGCAATGGTCTTTACATCTCGGCTGTTTACTCCGTCCAGCCGGATAGGATTGAGCGGGTTGCCCTCCTTGTCATGCTGTACCTTTCCTTGAAATGCCTCGAAGTCTTTCTTCATACGGCTGACCAGTTCGTTGTTACCATCCACCGTGCGGAGAATAGCGTTCAATTTGTGCTCGGAAGCGGCACGGCTCTGGTGAAAGCTCTTGCGTTCACTTTCCAACGCGGCAACCTTCTTCTCCAGCTTAGTTTTTTCCAGCAGGTCAGTGTTGCCGGAGAGCAGTGCCACGTATTCCGAAAAATTCATACCTGACTTTTCGTCCATCGAGCCTTCGTCGATGGTGCGTGCACCAAGGTTATTGGTTTTGAGTTGGGTGATGAAGAGTTGCTTGTTGTGTAGCAGGTTGAATTTGTAAGAGTCCAAGGACTTCTCCACGGCATAGATGATTACGTCCACCTTGTTGTCGGCATAGAGTTTGGCAACCTCATTACCTTTGCGAATGGCACGACCTTCCCGTTGTTCGAGGTCGCTGGGCCGCCACGGTAAGTCCAAGTGATGGAGAGCCACCGCCCGACGCTGGGCATTCACCCCCGTACCGAGCATCTCGGTAGAGCCGAACAGTACACGAATGCTACCCTCGTTCATGCCGCTGATGAGTGCCTTTCGTGCCGTATCCGTCTTCGCCTCTTGTATAAAGCGTATCTCCGAGGCGGGAATGTGATAATCTTCCACCAGTTTACGTTTGATTTCCGAGTAAGGGTTCCATTCGCCCGGTTTGTAGGTACCAAGGTCACTGAAAACGAACTGCGTGCCTTTCTGCTCGTTGTATTTCTGATAGTATTTGGCGATGTTGGCTGCACAATGGGATGCCTTGTTGTCGATGTGGTCACCATACTTTTTGGGGTTGATAAGCCTCATATCCAGCGACATCTTGCGGGCATAGTCGGTGGCGATAAGCATCTTGGCAGTCTCCTCCTTCTTGGAGAGTGGTGCACGTCCCAGCAGAGTGGCATCACCCGACTTGGCAAACTCTACCAGCTTTGCCACGAATGTTTCTTGGTCGGGTGTGAGCGGCAGGCTGTGGAGTATCTCGTTCTTCTCGGGACGGTCAATGCCAATATCCTTGGCGGTGCGAAAGTCGGTAATTTCCGAGTAAAAGGCTGCCAACTCGGGCACCTTGATGAAGTAGCGGAAGCGTTCCTTCTGTACAATCTCGTTGGTAACGGAGAACTCGTAATCAACCGTCTTCTTGGCAAAAACCGCAGCCCAAGCATCGAACGTGCGGATGTTCTGTCGCTCCAGCTCTTTGGGGCGTAGGTACTTGAACAGAAGGTACAGCTCAGTCAGACTGTTGCTGATGGTGGTACCCGACAAGAAGGTCGCCCCAAGGTCTTTGCCTGTCCGTTCCTGTATGGTACGGATGGCAAAGAGCATGTTCAATGCACGCTGGCTGCCGTCTGGATTGCCCAATCCTGCCACACGGTCATGTCGGGTAGTGAACATCAGATTCTTGAAACGGTGGCTCTCGTCCACGAAGAGATGGTCGATACCCATACGTTTGAAGTCCGCCACCTCGTCCGTGCGCTCATTGATTTGCTCCACCAGCTCCTTGATTTTTACTTCAAGGTTCTGCTTGCGCTTCTCTGCTCCTTTGAGCATACCGCGCGAGACTTCGCTGCCTTGCGAGCGCAACACATTGAGGTTCTCCTCCACCGTGTCGAGTTCCGCCTGAAGGATTTGCCGCTGCACCTCGGGCGACTGGGGTATCATACCGAATTGGTCGTGGGTGAGGATGACCGCATCCCA
>JAISIN010000121.1 GCA_031262085.1 Prevotellaceae bacterium | reverse complement strand
CGCGGTCATCCGCTTAATCCCTCTCATCTGCGTGCTAAAAAACTTCCGCAGTCCGAACACAAAATAGGCTTCATCGTGCACGTTCAACCCGCTGTTGACGAGCAGTGAAGCCTTTACGTTCCCGTTCTCTTTCGAGGGGCAAGTTTTCAAATAGTTAATACACAGTCTCATATATTTGCTTTGTTTGGAATCGGGCGCAAAATTATGTAATTATTATCAAGCGATGCCATCCCGACATGACACGGCTCTTTTTTTTTAGGATTTTTGGCTATTATACCGTTCGCACGAATGCCTTTGTTGCGCTTGTTTTCGGGGGTGTTCACACCAATAGGGGGCGGATATATGCGTTTTAAAGCCTATCTATTTGTGCCCGTTGAAATATTGTATAACTTTGCAGTTCAATAATTCTAAAAACTTCTCCCATGCGAAGAACTTACGTACTCCCCCTACTTTTTGCCTGTCTGTCCGCATTAGCCCAAGACATGGTTTATCAGCACCCCCCCAAAGTAATCGAAGAGATGGTGATGGCTCCCGTTCGTCCGTCGATCAATTTTAGCCGCACCAACGAGTGGATGATAGAATTAGAACGTGCCCCTTACTATTCAGTCAGTGAACTGGCACAGCCCGAACTGCGTCTGGCAGGCATGCGCATCAATCCGCAAACCTACAGCGAATCGCGTCAACGCGGATATACACACATCACATTTGTCGATTTGAAAAACAGCCGTCGGTACGAAGTAACCGGACTACCTCAAAATGCCCTGATCCTCGATACGTCGGAGTATCCTACGGGCGATCGTACCCTGATAGCAGTACGGACAGACACCGGCGTCTACCTCTACGCCGCCTCCTACCGCGACGGCAAAGCACAACCCGTCTGCACACGTCCGCTTCAAGCCACCACGGGCGTTTGGGTGACGTGGTTGAACGATACCGATTTCTATACCTTGGCAGTACCGTCGGGCAACCGACAGCCGCCAACGCACAACCGCATCCCGACCGGTCCGTTGGTGCAAGAGAACATCGGCAAGCAAACCGCTGCCCGTACCTACCAAGACTTGTTGAAGAACAAGTACGATGAAGAGCTGTTCGACTTCTACTTCACCGGTCAGTTGCTTAAAGTGACGACACAAGGTGAACAAGAGATAGATAAACCAGCGATCTACACCACGCTCTCCATCTCGCCCGACCGTTCCCTGCTATTGGTCGGCACCCTGCACAAACCCTACTCTTACGTAGTGCCGATGCACAGCTTCCCCACCACCCTGCGCATCATCGATACCGACGGAAAACCGGTCAAAGAGGTGCTCGATACGCCGACACACATCACCGCTATGGGCTATGACACCACCAGCCCCTACCCACGCCGACATGCCTGGCGCCCCGACCAACCCGCCACCCTCTATTGGGTCGAAGCACAAGACGGGGGCAACCCCCGCGCCCAAAAGGTAGAATATGCCGACATTGTATACCAACAACAAGCACCCTTCACTGCCGAAAAACAAGAAGTAGCCCGCACCCATACCCGCTTTGGAGGCATTACGTGGTGCGACGACAGCTTTGCACTGCTCAGCGAATCATCGAGAGCCACCCGCAGAAGGCACGTCTACATCTTTAAACCATGCAGCAACGAAGCGCCGCAAATGCTGTTCGACTTGAGCACCGACGACGAATACAACGACCCCGGCACCCCCTATATGACACGCAACCAATACAACCGCCGCGTGCTCTACACCAACCGCTCGCACTCCGAGCTGCTGCTCATCGCACAAGGAGCCTCCCCCGAAGGTGACATGCCCTACCTGAGCCGCTACGACATCAAGAAGAAAAAGAACACCATACTGTGGCGTTGCCAAGCACCCTATTATGAATCGGTTTACGATATTGTCGACCCTGTCTCCCTGAAACTTATCACCAGTCGGCAATCGCAAACACACCCTGCCAACTACTACCTGAAAGAGCTGAAGCGCAACCGCGAAACGGCGCTCACCGACTTCAAAAACCCCTATCCCATGCTCGAAGGGGTATCGAAAGAGACCGTCAGATACAAACGCGCCGACGGCGTAGACCTCACCGCCACCGTCTATTTGCCCGCAGGCTACGACAAAGAGCGCGACGGACGACTGCCCGTGCTGATGTGGGCATACCCGCGCGAATATCGCTCGGCTGCCGATGCCGCACAGGTGCGCGGGTCGAAGTACCGCTTTACCACAATCAGCTACGGTTCACCCGTCTTCTGGGTCATGCGCGGCTATTGCGTCATGCAGGACGTAGAGATGCCCATCGTGGGCAGCAACGGCAAAGAGCCGAACGACACCTTCATCGAACAATTGGTGATGAACGCCGAAGCCGCCGTCAAGGTGATTACCGACATGGGCGTGGGCGACCCCGAACGCATCGCCGTGGGCGGACACTCGTATGGCGCCTTCATGACTGCCAACCTGATGACGCACACCCAATTGTTCAAAGCCGGCATTGCACGCAGCGGAGCTTACAACCGCACCCTCACACCCTTTGGCTTCCAAGCCGAAACGCGCACCTACTGGGAAGCACCAGAGGTCTACAACACCATGTCGCCCTTCATGTATGCCGACAAGCTACACGGAGCCTTGCTGTTGGTACACGGCGAGTTAGACAACAATACGGGAACCTTCCCCATGCAGAGCGAACGATTCTATCAAGCATTGAAAGGAAACAAAGCTACGGTGAGATATGTAGTGCTCCCGCTCGAAAGCCACGGATATGCGGCACGCGAGAACATTTTACATCTGCTCTACGAACAGGATGCGTGGTTAGAAAAATATGTCAAGTAAACCAAGAGCGCCTATTCCTTTTTTTCATAACTTCGCCCCCCAAAACAAGCAATAACCAGACGAATAAATGGAAAACAGAAGTTTAGTGACCATTGCAGATTATAGCAAGGAGAAAATCCTCTATATGATCGAGATGGCCAGACATTTTGAAGCGAATCCCAACAGCAAGCTGCTGGAAGGGAAAATTGTTGCCACACTCTTCTTTGAACCCTCTACCCGCACCCGACTGAGCTTCGAAACGGCAGCCAACCGATTAGGCGCTCGCGTCATCGGATTTGCCGACCCCAAAGCAACCAGCTCTTCCAAAGGCGAAACGCTCAAAGATACCATTATTATGGTAAGCAACTACGCCGACATCATCGTGATGCGGCATTATCTCGAAGGAGCGGCACGTTACGCAAGCGAAGTGACTGCCGTTCCTATTGTCAATGCAGGCGACGGAGCGAATCAGCACCCCTCACAAACCATGCTCGACCTATACTCCATCTACAAAACACAGGGAACACTCGAACACCTCAATATCTATCTGGTAGGAGATTTGAAATACGGACGAACCGTACACTCACTTCTCATGGCGATGCGACACTTCGACCCTACCTTCCACTTCATCGCACCCGATGAACTCAAGATGCCCGAAGAGTACAAAATCTACTGCCAACAACAAGGCATCAGATATGTAGAACATACCGCATTCAACGAAGAGGTCATTGCCGATGCCGACATCTTGTATATGACCCGCGTACAACGCGAACGATTTACCGACCTGCGCGAATACGAACGGGTGAAAAACGTATATGTACTGCGCAATCGCATGCTCGAACAAACACGCCCCAACCTGCGCATACTCCATCCACTACCACGCGTCAATGAAATTGCCTACGACGTAGACGATAACCCCAAAGCTTATTACTTCCAACAAGCACAAAACGGCTTGTACGCACGCGAAGCCATACTGTGCGATGTGCTGGGAATTAAAATCTGATTAGCTCAATGGAAAAGATTATGCTCGAAAATAAAAAGCAGAAGCTGCAAGTGGCAGCGCTCGAAAACGGAACGGTGATCGACCACATACCGTCGGACAAACTGTTTACCGTAGTCTCGCTGTTGGGACTTGAACACATGAACAACAACATCACCATCGGATTCAACCTCAACAGCCAAAAATTAGGAAAGAAAGGCATCATCAAAATTGCCGACAAGTTCTTTAACGACGTCGAAATAAATCGAATCGCAGTGGTAGCGCCACATGTCAAACTCGCTATCATACGAAACTATGAAGTGGTCGAAAAACGGGAAGTAGGGCTGCCCGACGAGCTGCATGGCATCGTGAAATGCTCGAACCCCGTATGTATCACTAACCATGAACCCATGCCTACACACTTCCATGTAGTCGACAAAGAGCAGTGCATTATCAGGTGCCACTACTGTGAAAAGGAACAAAAAAGAGAAGATATAGAAATCATTAAATAAAATGAAAGTAGACTGGAAACCGGGCACCATGATCTATCCGCTGCCCGCCGTATTGGTGAGTTGCGGAAGTACGCCCGAAGAGTATAACATCCTCACCGTAGCATGGACAGGAACCCTATGCAGTGACCCGCCTATATGCTACATTTCGGTGCGCCCCGAACGATATTCGTATGACATATTGGTACGGAACCGCGAATTTGTCATCAACCTCACCACCACCGAGATGGCACGCGAGACCGACTGGTGCGGCGTGCGCTCGGGTAAGAACTACAATAAATTTAAGGAGATGAAGCTCACTCCCGGCAAAAGCAGTCTGGTGAAAGCCCCACTCATTGAGGAATCGCCCCTGTGCATAGAGTGCCGCGTAAAAGAGATCGTAGCCCTCGGATCGCACGACATGTTTGTGGCAGATGTGGTCAATGTTCGGGCAGACGAACGCTATATGAACCCACAAACCGGCAAGTTCGAACTGACCGACGCCCATCCGCTGGTCTACGTGCACGGAGGATACTACGGTTTGGGAGAGAAGATAGGCAAGTTTGGCTGGTCGGTAGAGAAGAAAAAGAGATAAAACGATGCTGATGCGGTGCACTTCTGTAATCATACTTTGCTTCTTCCCCTTGCTGCTGTGGGGACAGGGAATGCCTATACCCGGCAACACGGTCGAAAGGGCGCCTGCACACACGCATCACCACGACCGCCCTATCAATTTTGGTATTAAAGGCGGATTTACCTCTTCGCTGTTTCTGGTATCGAAGCTGGCGCTCAACAACATCGGCGTCGACGAAGTACAAAACAACTATAAGCTGGGCTATTTCGGGTCGCTCTTTATGCGCATCAACTTCAAAAAGCACTTCCTGCAACCCGAAATCTCATACACCATCAACCGGTGCGACATCACGTTTGTCAAACCCCCTGTCGAAGGTGCCAATGCCGGAATAGCATCCATCGCCTCCTCTATACACAGCATTGATGTGCCTATCATCTATGGATACAACATTATCAAGGAAGGACCCTACGGCATGGCGATCTTCGGAGGTCCCAAGCTGAGATATGTACTGAACGGACAAAGCAAGGTCGACTTCGACAATTTCGACCACCCCGGCATCAAAGAAGAACTGAACCCGCTCAACCTGAGTGTTACGCTGGGTGTGGCTGTTACCATCTCGCGCATCTTCTTCGACTTCCGATACGACATCGGTCTGCACAACATCTCCCGGCAGGTGACCTACGATGCGCCTGCCGCCACCGACGACAAGCCGATGCCTGCCGACGAATTGCGATTCAACCGACGCGACAATGTGCTAAGCTTCTCGCTCGGCGTATTCTTTTAAAAACAGTAACCCTAATAAATAACAATTGTAATGAAAAGAGACAATCTGATTTTCGATATCATCGAAAAAGAACATCAACGACAACTCAAAGGGGTGGAGCTGATTGCTTCCGAAAACTTTGTAAGCGACGAGGTGATGCAAGCCATGGGGTCGTGCCTGACCAACAAGTACGCCGAAGGCTATCCCGGAAAACGCTATTATGGAGGTTGCGAAGTGGTTGACCAAAGCGAACAAATCGCCATCGACCGCATCAAGAAGATATTCGATGCCGAATGGGCGAACGTGCAGCCGCACTCGGGAGCGCAAGCCAATGCAGCCGTCTTCCTGGCGGTGCTGAACCCGGGAGATAAGTTTATGGGATTAAACCTGTCGCATGGCGGACACTTGTCGCATGGATCCCCCGTAAACACTTCGGGCATTATATATACCCCCTGCGAGTACAACCTGAACCGCGAAACCGGACAGGTAGACTACGACCAGATGGAAGAGATCGCACTGCGCGAAGAACCGAAAATGATTATCGGAGGCGGATCGGCATATTCGCGCGAGTGGGACTACAAGCGCATGCGTGAAATTGCCGACAGGGTGGGGGCCATCCTGATGATCGACATGGCACATCCCGCCGGACTGATTGCTGCCGGACTGCTCGACAATCCGGTGAAGTATGCGCATATCGTAACCTCGACTACCCACAAAACCTTGCGCGGACCGCGCGGAGGTATCATCTTGATAGGAAAAGATTTCCCCAACCCGTGGGGCAAAAAAACACCCAAAGGCGAAATCAAAATGATGTCGCAACTGCTCGATTCGGCTGTCTTCCCGGGTATACAAGGCGGACCGTTGGAGCACATCATCGCTGCCAAGGCGGTTGCCTTCAACGAAATCATGCAACCCGAGTTCAAAGAGTATGCCATGCAGGTGAAAAAGAACGCTGCCGTGCTGGCACAAGCCTTGATAGACCGCGGATTTACCATCGTGTCGGGAGGTACGGACAATCACTCCATGTTAGTCGATCTACGCTCGAAGTACCCCGACCTCACCGGTAAGATTGCAGAAAAGGCATTGGTAGCTGCCGATATCACCGTGAACAAAAACATGGTGCCTTTCGACACACGTTCGGCATTCCAAACATCGGGCATCCGACTGGGAACGCCTGCCATCACTACGCGGGGAGCCAAGGAGAACCTCATGCTCGAGATAGCCGAGATGATTGAAACCGTGCTCTCGAACGTAGAAGACGAAACGGTCATCGCCGATATTCGGGCACGCGTCAACAGCACCATGAAAGAGTATCCGCTGTTTGCCTATTAACCGCTTCGCATGGGTAATGTATCGATAGCATCGTATGAAGAATATTATCAAAGACCTGCAGCGTAAAGACCACAAACGCCACTTGGGCGGCTTGGATATCTTTCGCTATATAGGTCCCGGATTATTGGTCACCGTCGGGTTTATCGATCCGGGTAACTGGGCGTCTAACTTTGCCGCAGGCTCGGAGTATGGCTATGCACTGCTCTGGGTGGTCACGCTCTCTACCGTTATGCTGATCGTGTTGCAACACAACGTGGCTCACTTAGGCATTGTGACCGGATTATGCCTTTCGGAAGCTGCCACGCAATATGCTCCCAAATGGATCTCGCGTCCCATACTGGGTTCGGCTGTGCTGGCATCTATTTCAACTTCGCTGGCAGAGATACTGGGAGGTGCTATTGCTTTGCAGATGCTGTTCGATATACCCATCGTGGCAGGAGCGGTATTGACGACGATCTTTGTCGTCGTCATGCTCTTTACCAATTCCTACAAGAAGATAGAGCGCTCCATCATCGCTTTTGTCTCTGTCATCGGTCTGTCGTTTATCTATGAGCTGTTTCTGGTCAAGATCAACTGGGACGCAGCCGCCGTAGGATGGGTAAAGCCCACGTTTCCGCAAGGAAGCATGTTGATTATCATGAGTGTGTTGGGGGCAGTGGTCATGCCCCACAACCTGTTTCTCCATTCGGAGGTGATTCAAAGTCACGAATACAACAAGCAAGACGATGCCTCCATCCGCAAAGTGTTGAAATACGAGCTGTTTGATACGCTCTTCTCCATGATTGTGGGATGGGCAATCAACAGCGCTATGATTCTGCTGGCTGCTGCCACCTTCTTCCAAGACAGCCTGCCTGTGGAAGAGCTGCAACAAGCCAAGTCGCTCCTCGAACCGCTGTTGGGCAATAGTGCGGCTATCATCTTTGCACTGGCGCTGCTCATGGCAGGCATTTCGTCGACCATCACCAGCGGCATGGCTGCCGGTTCGATCTTTGCGGGGATGTTTGGCGAATCCTATCACATCAAAGACAGCCACTCGCAGGTGGGAGTACTGATCTCGCTGGGAATAGCGTTGTTGCTGATCTGCTTCATCGGCGACCCGTTTAAGGGATTGCTGATCTCGCAAATGGTACTCAGCATTCAGCTACCGTTCACCGTCTTCCTGCAAGTCGGACTGACCTCCTCGAAGCGGGTGATGGGAAAGTATGCCAATAGCCGATGGAACAGCTCTGTGCTCTACACCATCGCTACCATAGTGACAGTGCTGAACATCATGCTGCTGATTAGCACCTTTTGAAGGCGAATAAGCACCCGCTAAAGGCGAATAAGCACCTTCTAAAATAGCGTTGCCGCACACGATTCAATTAAAAAAGACAAAAAGAAGCACGATAATATGTTTTATAACATAAATATCAACTACCTTTGCGCTCGAAAAGATTTCTTGTAGCCTTTCCGATCAAAGAAAGGCTGCGTATGTTTAATTAAAAAACGAAACTGACATGTTTAAAGAGAAAGCCGGAGAAACTGCCGGAAAAATCTGGAATGCATTGAATGGAACCACAGGCTTGACTTCCAAACAACTAAAAAAAGCAACGAAGCTGGTAGACAAAGAACTCTATTTGGGTTTGGGCTGGTTATTGCGCGAAGACAAAATCTCTGCTGAAGAAGTAGAAGGCGACCTGTTGATCAAGTTGGTATAGTACCAACGGTGTATTGAATCGATATACCGACAAACAGGAGTGAACGCGGACTTTATCATTCGATAAGGCCCGCGTTCGTCGTTCTAACCCATAGTGAAGAAACGGCTATCATTTTCTTGTCACGTAGATGCAATAGTTGATGATTCTTTTTAACTTTGCACACGGTTTATGAATTCATTTTGCTACTAATAATAAAACACTGTTAAACAATGAAAAAGAGGATTACACTTGTTTTGCTGGGATGCCTTGCTGCATCTCTTTGGATGCCTGTCACCATGCAGGCGCAGTATCTTCGCACTTCTTACTTCATGGATGGGACAAGCGCCCGCTACTACCTTAATCCTGCTCTGTCGCCTCGACGCGGCTATATCAACTTGCCCGCTATCGGCTCTGTATTACCCGAGGTATCTTCCAATTCATTAGGAATACAAGATGTAATAGACATCGTTCAGTCGGGTACCGATTTCCTCAATTCGCCGCTCTTCATAGATAAGCTGGCTGATATGAACCGGGTGAATGTCAACGCCAAGATCGACATACTCGGCATAGGGTGGCACCGGGGGAACAACTTCTGGTCGGCTACGATCGGTGCACGCATGGATGTGGATGCCGATATTCCTAAAAGCATGTTCGAGGTCATCAGGCAGATGAATCAGGACAACTTTGTCTGGTCGCCTACGCAGCAATTCAATGTCGAAAATCAACGCATCCGGTTGAATTCGTATGTGGAGGTAGCGCTGGGGTATTCGCGCAGCATCGGCAAGCATGTTACTATCGGTGTCCGCCCCAAGCTGCTGCTGGGTGCAGCCAACTTGGATTTGCAAATCAACCGTCTACATATACAGGGGGTTGTCGATGGCATGAACTCTTCGTTCGATTTGCAGACGGATGCTTACATGAGGGCTTCGTTTAAGGGGCTGGAGTTAGACAGAGACCATGACAACTACGTGACCGATTTAGACCTCGACGGCGAGCATGGGATAGCCGGTTATGGGGCAGGCGTTGACTTGGGAATAGGGTTACAGTTGTTCGATCACCTGAACCTGTCGGCATCGCTACTCGATCTGGGCTTTATCAACTGGTCGAAAGAGAGCACGCGGGTTGCCCAATCTCAAAAAGATATTCATATAGATAAGGATAACTATTCACCGGATATGTTCGACTTCGGGCTGTACGGTTTGAAGGGCTTGGATGCAAACGAGTTCGATGCACACCGCAGCAGGCTGTCACCCACGCTGGTGTTGGGAGGCGAATATGCTCTGTTTCGCAACAAGCTGGGGGTAGGTGTGTTGTCGACAACCCGCTTCGGCGAGCTATACAACTACTCTGAGTTGACGGTTGCTGCCAGTTGGCGTCCCAACACCCTGATAAATGCCAGTCTGAGTTACTCGCTATTGGAGGGTAACGACACGTTTGGCTTGGCTTTGAAGTTAGGACCGTTGATGGTAGGCACCGATTATATGTTCTTCGGGAAGAACTCAAAGCATGTCAATGCCTACGTAGGATTGTCCATTCCCTTAGGGAAGAAGAAAACCGATTGACGTTCGGTTGATGCAAACACTTAGGGGTGCAGTTCCAATATGAACCTGCACCCTTTTTTATAGTCGCTGTCTAAGGTAAGGCTACCATTCATTTTGGTAGCAATCAGTGCACAGATGGGCAGTCCCAATCCATCGCCCTTAGTCAGGTCGCGCACCTCGGTGAATGGTTTGAAGAGATTGTCTTGCCTCTCTTCGGGAACGCCCGGACCGGTATCGCTGACGATGAACTGTTGGGTGTGCGCCCCACGCTTTTTATAGTCTATCCAGATCTTGCCTCCTTCGGGAGTAAACTCGGCAGCGTTGTTCAGCAGGTGGAGCAACACACGCTCTAATTGCTCGGGGTTGGCTTTGATTGACAGTTTGGGAGCATTGACGGTGATTGCCACTTCGGGTTTGACGGGGGTTTTGACTTTATCTATCAGCATCTCGCAGAAGGTATGGACGTTGACCGTGCTCATCTCATAAGTATCGGAGAGCGAATTTTCCAACATCGACAGCTCCTGAATATGTGCAGAGAAGGTACGCAACGCCTGTACGCCCGGTTGCGAGGCATCCAGCGTATCGAGGGTAGGCTCTATCTGTGCAGAGATGTTATGAATGAAACCGTTCTTCAACTCATTGTGCTCGTGAGCGATATAAATGGCTTTCTTCTGCTTCTTTGTCAGCATAATGAAGCGTAGCAATACGAGTGCCGTGAGTATGAGCGCCACAATGAGCAGACCAGCCAGCACACATAGACCGATGATGATATACTGCTTCACACTCAGCGAATGGTCTTTATCTTGAATGATCTGTATGTCTTCGTTGTGCTGGGCTTGCAATTCGGTCTGTGCTTTCTCGTTGGCTGCGGTTGTTTCAACCGCCTTCCAGTCGGTGTATTCCTTATAGATGTTTGCCACGAGCGATGCGTTGCCTGCCTTGACGGCAATGTCGATGAAGTTGCGATACACCTCGTCGAGTTTTTCGCGGTTGTTCTGCTCCTTATACTTGGTGACCAACTCCTTGAAGCAGTCGTCGCCCCGTTTGTTCATTCCGAATGCGTAGTAGTACACCGCTTTGGTGTAGAGCAGCTTCTCGTTGATGGTATCGTTTTTCGCAGCCTTGGCATTGCTTTCGAGTGCGGCAAGCGCACCTTGTGCCTGATCGGCTTTGTGCTGGGCGATGGCAAGCTGCATGCGCTCTTCGTTAAGCAGAAAGCGCAAGCGCGGCATGGCTTTTCCGCGCTTCTTCTCTCCGGTTTGCAGCTGATAATCTATGCCGATACATTGTTGGTTGGCACTGTTGTACAACCCTTCGCGTCGGTATAGGGCGCTTACCTGTAACCCACACTCTACCAACTTTTCATAGTTCCCGATGCCGGCAAATTGTTCGTAAGCTTTGAGGTAAATAGAACGGGCTTTGACAAATTCGTTTTGGGCTAACTGGCTTTGAGCCTGTTTCAGCAGGTCTTCGGCTCGACTCGATGTTTGTCCGATAAGCGTAGTAGCGCTATAAATAGCCGCAACCAGAAAGATAATGATCTTTTTCATAACTATAATCTAATGCAATGTTTATGTGCAATAATTGAGGTTGCAAATGTAAGCAATCTTTTTAGTACTTAAAACTACTTCCTCCCAGAAATTCACGTAGCAACGATGTAGGTGGTATCTCTTTGTCTTGCACGGAGGTGAAATATTTGACAAATTTCAGTAACCGGCAGGCTTCGGCATATTCCGGACAGTTGCGCGGTACGTTGTTCAGGATGGGTTCTATGTGCGAGCGTAGCACAGCAAACTCGAAGAGTAGGGCAGAGTTGAACATCACGTCGGCATGCTCTTGATAAGGAAATATCCAACGCTCTTCGCCGGCGCGCACACTTTCCCAGCGCGAGATGGTTTCTTGCGCCGAATAGCCCCGGTAGTTGAAGTCGCGAATGATGCGGCGCACCCACCGGTTGTCGGTGGTAGGTATCCAGTTGTGATCGTCGAGCGAGATGGTCGTGAGCGCCGAGACGTATATCTTGTACTTGTTTTCGACAGATATTTGTGGAGTGAGTTCGGGATTCAGGGCGTGTATGCCTTCCATAATCAATACCATGTTATCATGGAGGCGCAACTTATCGCCCTTATACTCTTTACTGCCGAGGGCAAAGTTGAAGCGGGGCAACTCCACCTCTTCGCCCTTCAGCAGCGCTTGCAGTTGCCGGTTGAAGAGGTCGAGGTCGAGAGCGTGAAACGATTCGTAGTCGTAGTCACCGTTGGCATCGCGGGGTGTCTGTTCGCGCTCTACAAAGTAGTTGTCTAAAGAGATGGGGTAAGGTATCAGTCCGTTGGTCATCAGTTGCACCGACAACCGTTTGCTGAAGGTGGTCTTCCCCGACGACGACGGACCGGAAATGAGCACCACCTTTACGGGGTTGCCTTCTTGTCCGCGCTGGTAAATGTCGTCGGCAATGCGGGCAATCTTCTTTTCCTGCAAAGCCTCGGCTACCTTGATCAGGTCGGTAGCATGTCCGGCAGCACAAGCCATGTTGAAATCGCCTACGTTGCTCAACCCCATGATGTGGTTCCACTTGACGTGCTCTTTGAACACGTCGAGCATCTTCTCTTGCTTCACCACCTCTTCGAGGCGATCGGGATTCTCGCGATTGGGCACACGCAACAGCAAGCCGTCGTCATAGAGCACCAGGTCGAACAGCTTGAGGTAGCCGGTGCTGGGCAACAAGTTGCCGTAGTAATCATCGACCGTATGACCCAACGTATAATAATAGGTGTACAAGCTACCCGAGGTCTGAAGCAGCTTGACCTTATCGTTCATTCCCCGTTCGCTGAAGATGCGCATGGCCTCTTCGGTATGACACTCGGTGCGACAAAAGCGCATATCGGCAGCTACGATGGCTTCCATGCGTTGTTTGATGGCATCTACATCTGCCTGCGTCACCGGACGACCGAGCTGTAAGTTGCAAAAATAGCCTTTCGATACCGGATGCTCCACATAGAGCTTGCTCTCCGGGTAAAGCTCGCTAACAGCCTTGTAGAGCACAAAGCAGAGCGATCGTACATACGTGCGCATGCCCGATGCTGTACGCACGTCGAGAAACTCTACATCTTTGTTGTTGTAAACCCTAAAGTTCAGTCCTTCCGACCGATTGTTTACCTTGGCGCTCACTACCCGATAAGGGAAATCGAGATTAAATCCGTTGTAAACATCTAAAAGTGTACTCCCAATAGGGAATTCTTCATAAATATTGTTATTTTTGCACCAAATTTTCACCTTATTATTCATATATCGCTTAAAGTTAAGTGGTTAGACATAAAGAAGAACACAAAGTGACAAATGTGATATAAATCGTTTAATTATAGCAAAATGGACTACTCTTTTTATGATTTTTTAAAGCTACTCGGCTCATTGGCACTGTTCCTTTACGGAATGAAGATCATGAGCGAGGGGCTTCAAAAGTTTGCGGGCGACCGCTTGCGCAGGATTCTTACGGCAATGACTACCAATCGTGTAACCGGTGTTTTGACGGGTATGCTGATTACTGCTTTGATTCAATCCTCATCAGCCACCACCGTTATGGTAGTAAGCTTCGTGAATGCCGGTTTGCTCTCGCTTACTCAATCAATCGGTGTCATTATGGGTGCCAACATTGGCACCACTGTCACGGCATGGATTATCTCTGCATTAGGTTTTAAAGTTGATATAGCTGCATTTGCGCTTCCGTTGTTGGCATTTGCCATCCCCCTGATCTTTTCTCATCGAAGCAATCGCAAGTCGATAGGCGAGTTTCTGTTTGGTTTTTCTTTCCTCTTCATGGGATTAGCACAGTTGAAGAGCAACGCACCCGATTTGGAAGCCAATCCCGACATGCTGGCTTTCGTGCAGAGCTATACCGATATGGGAGTTTTCTCTATTTTGTTGTTTGTCTTTATAGGTACCGTGCTTACGATGATTGTGCAGGCATCGGCTGCAACAATGGCTATCACGCTCATCATGTGCGCCAATGGCTGGATCAGCTTCGAGCTGGGGGCGGCGCTGGTGCTGGGCGAGAATATCGGAACCACGATTACTGCCAACTTGGCGGCACTGACCGGTAATACACAGGCACGACGAGCGGCGCTGGCGCATCTGGTGTTCAACGTGTTTGGCGTAGTATGGGTGCTCTGCCTTTTCAAACCTTTCACCGAAGGGGTATCGTGGCTGGTCGATACGCTGTTTGGCGCTCAAGACCCTGCCGTAGCCGTATCGTTCAAGCTGTCGGCATTCCATACTTGCTTTAATGTATGCAACGTACTGATCATGATTTGGATGGTGAAGTTTATCGAACGCACCGTATGTGCCATCATTCCGCAGAAGGAGATAGACGAAGAGTATCGCTTGCGCTTCATCTCCGGCGGTATGCTCTCGACGGCAGAGTTATCGATTGTACAGGCACATCAGGAGATTCACCTCTTTTCACAACGTACTCATCGCATGTTCAATCTGGTATACGAATTACTACACACCGAGAAGGACGATGATTTCAACAAGCTGTTCAGCCGCATAGAAAAGTACGAAAACATCAGCGACAGCATGGAAGTGGAGATAGCCAACTACCTGAATCAGGTTTCGGACGGGCGGTTGAGTTCGGAAAGTAAGTTGCAGATACGTACCATGCTGCGCGAAGTTACCGAAATAGAAAGCATTGGTGACAGTTGTTATAATCTGGCGCGTACCATCAATCGCAAACGCCAGACCAATCAGGACTTTACCGAAAAGCAGTACGACCATATTCATTTCATGATGAAGCTGACCGACAATGCTCTTGCCGCCATGGTAGATGACTTGAAGTATCCCGAACAGCAATCCCGTGACCCCCGTGATATCATAAACAAAGCCTATAACATTGAGCATGAGATCAATAATTACCGCAACCAGTTGAAGACCCAGAACATTCTGGATATCAACAGCAAGGAGTACGATTATCAGATGGGTGTGCACTACATGGATATTATCTGCGAGTGCGAAAAGTTAGGCGATTATGTAGTGAACGTGGTAGAAGCCTGCTTCGATGTGACGAAAGAGAAGAAGGCTTAGGAGCGATACAAGCGGCGGTCGTTACAGCCCGCCTGTTGGGCTGCCGCGTCTTTTCACGATTTCCGACGGGCTTTCACCATATTCGGCTTTGTAGCATTTGGCAAAATAAGAGGGTGAGGTAAACCCTACTTCGTAGCATATTTCGGAGATACTCAAGCCGGAAGAGGCAAGCAACGATGCCGCTTTTCGCAAACGGGCAATACGCAGCAATTCGTTGGGGGCATAGTTGGTAAGCGATTTTATCTTACGATAGAGTTGTACGCGGCTTAGCCCCATTTCGCTACCCAGTTCTTCCACGTTCAAATCCGAATGATCGAGGCGTTCTTCAATGAGGCGCTTGAATTTTTCCACAAATTCTTTATCGATGTCGCGCACATCCTCGCGGGTGATGAGTGTGTTGCTTTGCATGGATTGCCGGATGCGTTGCGTGGCAGTGAGTAAATTGCGTATGCGCGACAGCAATACCCGCGAATCGAAAGGTTTGGCAATGTACGAATCGGCACCGCAATCGTAACCTTCGGCACGTTGTTCGTCGAGTGAGCAGGCGGTGAGCAGGATGATGGGGATATGGCTGGTTTGCAGTTCGCTTTTCAGGCGGCGACAACATTCGGTACCGTCGATGCCGGGCATCATGATGTCCGACACAATCACATCGGGTACATACGTCATGGCTTGATGAATACCGTCGAGACCGTCGACTGCTTCTATTACCGTATAGGTTGCTTGCAGGATGTCGCGGATATAAGCGCGGATATCGGGATTATCGTCGATAATCAGAATGACGGGGTTGTCGTTGGCAGAGACAGAGGCAGATACGGGAAGGTTCGAATCAAGCCTCTCTTTCGGTTCCGTTTGAATGATGGAAAGGGCAGATACGGAATCTATTGAGGCAGGAATAGAAGCGAAGGTAGAGGTAGCCGCACCCTTTGGCAATTCGAGGGTAAAGCAGGTGCCTCGCTTCTCGTCGCTCTCCACGCAGATGGTACCCCCATGCAGCTCCACAAATGCTTTGACAAGTGCCAATCCGATGCCCGATCCGGCGTGGTAGCGCTCTGCTTGATAGAAGCGATCGAAGATGTGGTGAATGTGCTCGGCAGTAATAAGGCTGCCGGTGTTGGCTACCGACAAGAGATATGTGTCCGGTTGAACAGCGAGGGTTACGGTTATTTTCCCGTTTTCGGGCGTGAACTTCACGGCATTGGCAAGCAGGTTGAAATAGATGCGCTCAATCTTTTCCGCATCTGCCGTGAGCGGGCATGGGGTATCAACCGGATGTTCAAAGTGGAACCGGATGTGCTTGGCGCGCATCGCAGGCAGGAACGAATCGCTCCATGCTTGCAATCCGGCGATGAAGTCGATACGTGAGAGCGTAAGTTCCAATTTCCCGTTTTCGTATTTGCGAAAGTCGAGTATTTGATTGACGAGCCTCAGCAGGATGTTCACGTTGCGTTTGATGACTTGCAACATCCGGCGTTGTTCATCGGTCAGATCGGATGTGCCCAGCAAGCGGTCGACGGGGTCGGCAACCAATGTGAGCGGTGTGCGGAAGTCGTGCGACACGTTGGTAAAGAAGCGCAATTTGGCTTGTGTAGCTTCTTCCAATTGTTGGGTAAGCGTTACCAGCTCTTTATTGAGCCGACTCTTGGTTTGCAGTGAGCGATAAACAATCAGCAGCAACCCTACTACCACCAAGATAAACAACAGACCTCCCAGAATGATGATTCGTTGTGTGTCGCTTTGCGAGAGGTAGATGCCGATACGGTTGTTGAGTGTCTCTATCTTGCTGTCGAGTTGATCGATTTCGGCAGTCTGCATCAGCATCACGCGGGCATTGGTCGAATCGACAACGGCTGTATTCAAAATGGTTTCGCGCGGGAATCTCTTTCGTTGCAGAATCTCCATGGCTATCTGCACAATACGGTCTCCTCCGGTGGGATACAGAAAGGTAGCTCCCAGAATGCCTTGGTTCACCATATCTAATCCGTATCCATCGCCCGACAGTGCATCTACGCCGATGAACGTAATTTGTTGTTCGCGCCCAACTCTTCGGGCAGCATCGTAGGCGCCGGCAGCCATGCGGTCGTTGTGGGCATATACCACGTCGATGTGCGAATACTCCTTCAGCAATTGCGTCATTTGTTTATCGGCTTCTTCGCGCAACCACCCGGCATCTTTGGCGGTAAGAATCTGTATGCCGGGGTAAGAGACCATGGCATTGGCGAAGCCTTGGTGTCGGTCCATGGCAGATGTGGAGCCGGTCAGTCCGCTTATCTCCACCACACGGGCGTGTCCGTGCCGTAGCGCAGCGATATAGTTTCCCACGCTGCGTCCTATTTCGTAATTATCGGCACCCACATAAGCGGTATATTTATCGGAGAGGATGTTTCGGTCGAACGTGATGACGGCAATGCCTCGATCGAACGCCTGCTCCACGACGGCGGTGAGCGGGGCAGCTTCGTTGGGCGCTACTACCAGCACATCTACTTTTTTATCGATAAAGTAGCGTATATCTTTTTTTTGTTGCTCGGTGTCGTCGTGGGCAGAACGGATTTCTACCTCTACACCGTCGTAGAAGAATGCTTCACGCAAGATTTCGCGATTGACTTGCTGTCGCCATTCATCATCGCTGCATTGCGAAACGCCGATGATGTACCGCGGAGCTGAAGGGCGACAGGCTGTAAGTAGTAGGAGTACAGTTGCGCAACCAAGTAGTAGGAGGGGTTTCATGGTGTAAATGTTTGGCTATTATTAATCGCGTAACGTGCTCACCGGAACCACCAAACTCCATCGGATTCCATGCGGGCATGTGAGCTTCCGCGTATTTATGGCACAAAGCTACGAATTTATTCTCAATTGCGGTATTTGGCGGAATTTTATCAGGGCAACCGCTTTGCTCAAAAGCTGCGCGGCATTGGCGTATGCGAAAAAGGACTATTCGAAGGCTCAAGAGCTTATTAATGTAGCATTAAACCGATGGATAGCGAACATCACCCACTCTCGTATATCCCCCCAAAAAACATCGGGAGAGCCGATACATAGCGCGTTGAGCACTCCTTTTCGTCTTCTCCCGATACGAGCCGCTAGCCAGACTTGAACTGGCGACCTACGCGTTACGAATGCGTTGCTCTACCAACTGAGCTATAGCGGCGGATTCCCTTTCGGATTACGGGGTGCAAAGATACATCTTTCTTTGAAACCATGAAAAGAAGAGGGAGTTTTTTTGATAATAGCGAAAAGATAGGTACTTTTGCGGCGTAATTTAGTGGAGTATGCAGCGTGAAAAGATTTAGCAAGATAGAACAAAAAAGGTGGCTGACGGGTTGCTTATTCATGCTGATGGTCTTGACAGCAGCATGTACGAACGACGAGAAACGTTTAGAGAATAAATGGCAACTGCAACAGTATCAATATAGTGACGGAACTACAATACGTGTCGACAGTGTGTTCTATAACTTTCAGAAAGGTAGTTTCTCTGCTATCTGCTTGTTGCCCGACGATACGTACCGAACCTTTTTCGGGAACTATTCGTTCAAAGGAACCACCCTGTCGATCGTTTTGTTGGTCGATGCCGTAGCCGACCCGTATTATGAACGCTACATCGGTTGGGAACAGGGCAAGCGAACATTCACGATCGAGGAGCTTAGCGAATCGACACTGTTACTGACCTATACGGACATTCACTATTCGTTTCGTTCATATTAAATGGATGTACCAACATAAAATAATAACATTATTAATAAATAAAGAGTATGAGTATGAAAAAATTAATTGTCGCAGGAATGGGATTATGTATTGCCTTCTCCTTCTTCTCCTGCAAGTCGAGCGAAAGCGCTTACAAAAAAGCCTACGAGAAAGCCAAACAACAAGAACTGGCAGAAGCGCAGGCAGCTACACCGACGCCGGTCGTTACTACGCCTACCAATCAGGTAACTACTACCACACCTACCGTCACTACCCCTCCGCGCGTAGTAGAAACCACCTCGGTTGGCACCGGTGTACGTCAAGAAAAGGTTGAAGTCGTTTCGGGCGCCGCACTCAAGGATTACAGCATTGTATGCGGTAGCTTCGGTGTAAAAGCCAATGCCGAGGGACTGAAAGATTTCTTAATCAATCAAGGCTATCGGGATGCCGCTATCGCCTTTAATCCCGAAGCAGCCATGTATCGGGTGATTGTTGCTACTTTTGCCGACAGATATTCGGCAGCCAAAGCACGCGATGATTTCAAAAACCGCTATTCCAATCGCAAAGATTTTCAGTCGTCGTGGTTACTCTACCGCATTAAATAAAGATTGAAGAATGTACAACGAATGAGGGCAGACTTGCGTCTGCCCTTTTGTTTTTGAAGAGCAGTTCTTACTCAATCGTTACCCTTTCCCACCTTCTCATACAAGAAAAATAGATAAACCAAAGGGTTAGACAGTTACTAATAAAACTAAATGTAGCATAAGCCGACAAACATTCAGCAGCCCGATATTGTTTGGAAGCACATAACCCACTTAAAAAGAAAGGACAAAATCAATGAAAACAGTTATTGACAGATCAAATACCCGTGGACGTTCGCGCACCCATTGGTTGGACAGCCGCCACACATTCAGCTTTGATCAGTACTACAATCCCGCACGTATGGGATTCGGCGCATTGCGGGTGTTGAACGACGACCGCGTCGTGCCCGGCGAAGGATTTGGCATGCATCCGCATAAGAATATGGAAATCATTTCCATACCACTGAGCGGGAAGCTGCAACACGGAGATAACCAGAAGAACAGTCGCATCATCACCCCCGGCGATATACAAACCATGAGCGCCGGCACTGGAATCTGGCACAGCGAGATGAATGGAAGCGACGACCAACAGGTGGAGTTCCTGCAAATATGGGTGATACCCGAACGGCAAAACACACCGCCAGCCTATAAAGATTACGACATCCGCCCCCTACTCCACCGCAACGAGCTGGCGCTGATTGTATCGCCCGACGGCGACGTACCTGCCAAGATGTTGCAACAAGCATGGTTCTCCATCGGTGAATTTGATGCCCGACAAACCATCGACTACCAAATGCATCGCGAAGCAACCGGCGTATATATCTTCGTGATCGAAGGCGAAGTGAAGGTGGGCGATACCACCCTGTCGCGACGCGACGGCATGGGTGTGTACGACACGCGCGAAGTGACCATCCAGACACTCAAAGAATCGCACATCTTGCTGATAGAAGTGCGCATGTAAAATTAATCTTTCTTAAACTCACGCTTGATAACACAGAGTGTGGGAGAACTTTTTGTAATATTGCATCTCCATATTACAACAATGAATCAATTCAACGTCATTATGAAAAAAGTATCTCCCCTACTCTGGTTTTTCTTGTGTATCTGTCTGCCCGTAACATCTGTCTATGCCCAGCAAGATAGAGACGACAGCAACTATTTAGCGGGCGCCGTACCCGAAGTAAACGGCAAAGTGGTCTATTCGCAAGAGTTTGCCGTTGCCGGCATGTCGCAAGAACAAATATACCAACGCATGCTCCGATGGATGGAAGCCCGCCTGAAACAAAACGACAACAACAGCCGCATCGTTTACACCAACCCCGACAAAGGAGAGATCGTAGGTATGGGCGACGAATGGATCGTCTTTCAATCGACCGTACTGTCGCTCGACCGTACGCGCATCTTGTACCAACTTTCGGCTGTCTGTGCACCCGGACAGTGCACGGTGAAGATGGAACGAATCAGCTTTATCTACCGCGAAGGAGCCGAGAAATATACCGCAGAGGAGTGGGTAACCGACAAATATGCCCTGAACAAAGCCAAAACCAAATTGGTGCGGGGACTTGCCAAGTGGAGAAGAAAAACCGTTGACTTTGCTACCGATATGTTCGGCTCGGCAGCCGCAGCGCTAAGCATTGCACCCGTGACGCAGCCAGCCCAACCTGCCGCCCCCGTAACAACCCCGTCGGCGCCTGTTACTCTGAAAGAGGTATCGCCTGCCAATCTCTCTGCCGACCTGATCGCAATGGGAGCCGGTAGATTGGTGATCGCCATAGGCAAGGACGCGTTCAACATGGTTACCATGACTGCCAACGCCGGCGGTTCGCTAGGTAAGATGTCGGGGAAAACAGTCGTATTCACCCTGCTGGCGCCCGACCAACCTCACGAACAGATGGACAAAGCCGACACCTACACCGTCAGGTTCTATCCCACCGGAGCCACCCAACCTACCGTAGTGCTCGAATGTGAAAAGCTGCCCTCGCAAGCACCGCTCGAAGGACAGCCGCGTATGTACATCGGCGAAGTAGTAAAAGCTTTTGCACAGAAATAACACCCTCCCATCGACAATGGATACTCCCCCAATGACTTACTCTCAAGCGCTGATCCGCTTAGAGAAGATTGTCAAACAGATAGACAGCAACGAACTGGAAATCGATGCCCTGTCGCAAGCCCTCGAAGAAGCCAACCAACTGATAAGCTTCTGCAACGACAAACTCACCAAAGCCGACAGCCAAATAGAGAAAATGTTGGCAGATAAACAGAATACTGAATAATAATCGTTACTTTTGTCGTCGTTAAACACACTTTAATAACTTATAATATAAATAAGTCATAGTATGAAAGATATTGATTGGTCTAACCTGTCATTCGGATATATGAAGACAGATTACAACGTGCGGATATACTACCGCAACCACGCATGGGGCGAACTGGAGATCAGCAGCGAAGAAACCATCCCCCTACATATCGCAGCCACCAGCTTGCATTACGGGCAAGAGGCTTTCGAAGGCTTGAAAGCTTTCCGCGGTAAAGACGGACAGATACGCATCTTCCGTCTCGAAGAAAACGCCGCCCGCCTGCAATCGACCTGTCGCGGCATTATGATGCCCGAACTCTCTACCGAACGCTTCCGCGAAGCGGTGTTGAAAGCCGTGACGCTGAACGAGCACTTTGTACCCCCTTACGAAAGCGGCGCATCGCTTTACATCCGCCCGTTACTCATCGGTACCGGCGCACAGGTAGGTGTCAAACCTGCCGACGAATATCTCTTCCTGATATTTGTCACTCCCGTAGGTCCGTACTTCAAAGGTGGATTTGCTGCTACTCCGTATGTAATCACACGCAAGTACGACCGTGCAGCCCCACTCGGAACCGGCACATTTAAAGTAGGCGGAAACTATGCCGCCAGTCTGCGTGCCAGCCAGGAAGCACATGCGGGCGGATACTCTGCCGAGTTTTATCTCGACGCCAAAGAGAAAAAGTTTATCGACGAATGTGGCGCAGCCAACTTTTTCGGCATCAAGAATAACACCTATATCACACCGCTCTCGACTTCCATACTCCCATCGATCACCAACAAGAGTCTGATGCAACTGGCAGAAGACTTGGGCATGAAGGTAGAACGACGACCCATCCCTGAAGAGGAGCTGAACACCTTCGAAGAGGCAGGCGCCTGCGGAACAGCTGCTGTCATCAGTCCTATCGAACGCATCGACGACCCCGAAAACGGACACTCTTACCTCATTGCCAAAGACGGCAAACCGGGACCGATGTGCCTCAAGCTCTACAACAAACTGAGAGCTATACAGTACGGCGACGAACCCGATACGCACGGCTGGATAACAATAGTCGAATAATCTTTTATGAAACGAATATCCGAACTAAAAAACGAAGCCATCTATGCCTTGGAAGGCAAGTGGCTGAAGAGTGCACTGATAACACTAATCATAGCCCTTATTGCATGGGCTATCTCTTGTGGTCAAGGTTACCAATCAACTGTGGTAAGGATTGAAATATATCCCTATGTGCAAATAGAATACAACCCTCTTTGGTTGACATTCTTTTCCATAATTGGATGGCTAATACTTATCCCTGTCTATTATGGCTTTCAAGTAGCCATGCTTCAGATCAAGCGTGGTGGAAAGGCAGAAGTCGGTGTTCTGTTTAGTGGGTTTAAAGATTACGAACGCATTTTCTTAACGAACTTACTGCGAGACGTATACATTTTCTTGTGGTCGTTGCTGTTTATTATTCCGGGAATCATAAAGTATCTTTCTTACTCTATGACCAACTACATTCTAAAAGACCGTCCGGATCTGTCTTACAATGCCGCCATTGAAGAAAGTATGCGCATGATGAAATGGCACAAATGGAAACTCTTTCTACTGCATTTGAGTTTCATTGGATGGGCATTACTCTGCATCTTGACATTGGGTATAGGATTCTTCTTCTTGTATCCTTATGAATATGTTACGGAAGCCGCCTTCTATGAAAACTTGAAAGAGGAGATGGCTACCGAGATAGTAACACCTGCCGATGAGTAAAGGCAAACTGGCAAAATTTGCCGACATGGCAAGCTATCCGCACGTCTTCGAGTACCCGTTCTCGGTAGCCGAAGAGGTGCCCTTCAAAGGAAAAGGTCAATGGGGTGTGTCATTCTTCGGAAACGACCACCCCATCGTCTTGGAGTTGGGTTGCGGACGAGGCGAATATACCGTGGGGTTAGGACGCCTGTTTCCCGAAAAGAACTTCATTGGCGTCGATATCAAAGGCGCGCGGATGTGGTCGGGAGCGACCGAATCGTTGAACGACGGTATGAAGAATGTTGCCTTTCTACGCACCAACATCGAAATCATCGACCGCTTCTTTGCACCCGATGAGGTAAGCGAAATCTGGCTCACCTTTTCCGACCCGCAGATGAAGAAGCCTACCAAACGCCTCACCTCGACCGGATTCATGGAGCGCTACCGCCGCTTTCTAAAGCCCGACGGCATGATTCACCTCAAAACCGACAGCCGCTTTATGTACGAATATACCCGCTGTATGCTCGAAGCCAACCATCTCCCTGCCGAGGTGATGACTGAAGATCTCTACCACTCCGGCAAAGCCGACGAGATTCTTAGCATCCGTACTTACTACGAGCAGCAATGGCTGGCACGCGGACTGAACATCAAGTACATCCGCTTCCGCCTGCCGCCCAACGTAGCGCTGCACGAACCCGATGTAGAGATTGAACTCGACGACTATCGCAGCTACGGACGCAACAAGCGCAGCGAGCTATCAACAAGCAAATAGCAGCCGTAACCGCGCCTTTTAATTTTTAATCTTTCATTTTTAATTATTTCAAATGTCTCTCTATCCCCAACTTATACTCGATTCACTCGCTACCGTACGCTATCCGGGTAGCGGTAAGAACCTCGTCGAAGCCGGTATGATTGCCGACAACATCCGCATCGACGGCATGAAGGTGAGCTTTTCCATCATCTTCGACAAACCCACCGACCCGTTTATGAAGTCGGTCATCAAGTCGGCAGAAGCCACCATCCACACCCGAATATCCAAAGAGGTCGAAGTATTGATCACCCCCGAAAGCCGACAAGCTCCACGCCCGGAGACAGGCAAACTACTGCCGCAGGTGGCAAACATCATCGGCATATCGTCGGGTAAGGGTGGCGTGGGCAAATCGACCGTGGCAGCCAACCTCGCCGTGTCGCTCGCCCGCTTGGGCTACCGCGTAGGGTTGCTTGATGCCGACATCTTCGGACCCTCCATGCCCAAGATGTTTCAGGTGGAAGATGCCCGCCCCTACTCCGAAGAGATAGGCGGACGCGACCTCATCGTCCCCATCGAGCGCTATGGTGTGAAGCTGCTCTCCATCGGCTTCTTCGTCGACCCCGACCAAGCCACCCTGTGGCGCGGCGGCATGGCGAGCAACGCGCTCAAGCAACTCATCGGCGATGCCAACTGGGGCGAGCTGGACTATTTCCTCATCGACCTGCCTCCCGGCACGAGCGACATTCACCTGACCATCGTGCAAACCTTGGCGCTCACAGGCGTGGTGGTGGTGAGCACACCACAAGCCGTAGCCTTAGCGGATGCCCGCAAAGGTATCAACATGTTTACCAACGATAAGGTGAATGTGCCCATACTGGGACTGGTGGAGAATATGGCGTGGTTTACACCCGCCGAGTTGCCCGACAACCGCTACTACATCTTCGGACGCGAAGGCGCCAAGCGGCTGGCGGAAGAGATGCAAGTGCCCCTATTGGGAGAGATACCCTTGGTGCAAAGCATCTGTGAGAGTGGCGACAACGGCACGCCCGTAGCGCTCAACGAGGATAGCATCACCGGATGGGCGTTCCGACAGTTAGCCCGCAACATGGTACAGCAGGTAGAACGGCGCAATGCCGAGCAGGCGCCAACAAAGATTGTCAGGGTTCATTAAGAAGAACGACATCCCGCTACTTCTGAGATTTAGCAGGCTTCGATAATTTAAAGGATACGGGCATCGTATACTTTACACGTACCGGCTCGCCCTTCATGGTGCCGGGTATCCAGTTGGGCATAGCCTTTACTACCCGCAGCGCTTCGTTATTCAAGTCGGCATCAACGCCTTTGGCCACAAATGGTTCGGAGATGCTTCCGTCTTTGTCGACCACAAACTGTACGATCACTCTGCCTTCAACCTTCTGCTTCATCGCGTTAATCGGGTATCTGATGTTCATCGAAAGATATCGCATCAATCCCTGCATACCGCCATCGGGAAATTCGGGCATCTTGTCTACTACGGTATAAATTTTCTCGGCAAGTTTCCCGTCATCATAGCTTACTACCACAACCTCTTCAAGATTATTGTTGGCTTTAACACCTACCATATAGGGCTTTCCGTCGTCGTCGAGTACTTTGGCGCCGACCACTTGGGGCTGTTGCACCGATTTCTTATCCGCATCCAAGCGGAACATCACCGGCACCGTATACTGCACGCGTACCTTTTCGCCGCGTTGCATGCCCGGCTTCCATTTGGGCATCAGACGGATGACACGAAGCGCTTCGCCATCCAATTCGGGATCGACGCTTCGGGTCACCTTTTCGCTGGTAATAGAGCCGTCCTTTTCGACGACGAAAGAGACCACGACACGACCTTGCGTCTTATTATTCACCGCATTGGTGGGATACTTGATGTTTCTGACAAGGAATGTCATCAGCGCCGACATGCCGCCGTCGGGAAATTCGGGCATCTGTTCGACGATCTCGAACACCTTGTCCGAGCTTTTTCCCACGCCCATAACTACGACCGGTGAGACGGTGTCCGGACTAAGAGAGAGATCATCGTTTTGCTCCGCTGTCTGTATGGAGCGCGCCACCGTTTCGATGTTGCTGACCAGCATCAGCAGGGCAGCGAGTGGAATGAACATCAAATACTTGGTGCGTCCCACGTTTCGGGTTCGTTGTTTATTCATCATACTAATTCTTTTTTTTAATGGTAAAACGTTGAAACTATTATAAATGGTTGCTGCAGCCTTAGGGTGGGCAAGTCCCAACAGATGATACTGATAAGCCTTGCAGTCGCATCCTGTTTCCAGTACGCGGTTGTCTGCCAGATACTCAAGGTTCACGCGAATCTCGCGCTTCATGAGCCAGACAAACGGATTGAACCAACACAACACACATGCCATTTCGCCGATGAGTACATCGACCGAGTGCCATTGGGTGACGTGGGTTTGTTCGTGGGTGAGTATTTCATACAGTTCGGTATCGGTATGCTGTTCGGGACATACAAATATCAATCGAAAGAAAGAAAATGGTGCACTCGGTTGTTTCAGCAGATGTACGCGGATGCCGTCGACCTTTGCGACCGGGGTGTGAAGCGTCAATCGGGCAAGACTGACGAGCTGCATCAGCATACGCATCAGCAGCATAGCTGCCACACCTATATATATAATAAGGAGTACCGCAGGTATCACGTTGTTCCAATCAATACTGCCGTCGGCAGTAGTGCCGACCGTCAGCTCGGGCAATATGACTGTGGAATAGAGCGTAATGATAGCTGTCATAGGTTCCTGCTCTACCATCCATGTTTCAATATTCAGCAACGGATAGAGAACCGAAACGGCAAAGAAGCAGAGCAGCGCCGTGCGTCGCCAGCCGAAAAAGGTATCGCGGTAGCAGAATAGTCGGTAGAAGGCATAAAACAATGCCAACGCGATATTGACTTTGATGAAGTAGGCAAGCATAAGGGTGTTACGTTAGGAGATTCTTACGTTCGGCTTTCTTCTATCATGGCGATGATGTCTTGCAGGTCGTCGGCAGAAATTTTCTGTTCGCGGGCGAAGAAAGAGACCATCTCCTTGTAGGAGTTCTCGAAATAGTTGCGCACAAAACCACTCATGAAAGTTCGTTTGTATTCGCTCTCGGCAATGGCAGGCGCATATTGATAGGTATTCCCCACACGTCGGGCAGTGACATAGCGCTTTCGTTCGAGATTCTTCACGATAGATGCCACGGTAGTATAGGGTGGTGCCGGTACGGGGTACTTGGCTACGATATCTTTGATAAAGCAGTTACCCGATTCCCAGATATAAATCATAGCTTCTTCTTCTTGTAGTGTCAGCTTTTCCATTGTTAGTGAAATAAAGGGTTATTACGATGCTGCAAATCTACGAGTGTTTCGTAATCGATGCAAAAATAAATAGTTAATAAAGCAAAAGTTCTACGAGATTCTCGTATTGATAGACGTTTGAGGAGGGATGACTACTCTTCGCCAAGCAACCATTGCAAGGCATAAAGTTGTTTGATGCCGTTGTGTATATATGCAAAATCAGTGTAATCTACGTAGGAAGAGAATTTTGTCTGAATATCAAAGGGAGTTCTTCATCAGATCAAAGGGAGATCTGCATCAGATCAAAGGGAGATCTACATCAGATGAAAGGGAGATCTGCATCAGATGAAAGGGAGTTTTGCCTCACATCAAAGGGAGATTTCGTTGTTACATAAACTCTTTGCCCTGTTTCTCGTATCATTAGGTCTGGAATTGCAAGAAATACAGTCTACGACTATTCCCTTCATCTAATTCTTCTTCCAGAAATCGGGCGTCAACAGCAGCAACACCGTGAAGAGTTCCAATCGCCCCAGCAGCATGAGGAAGGAGAGCAGCCATTTAGCTGCTTCGGGCAGTGACGCCCATGAGTAAGTAGGTCCTGTTTTGCCCAATCCCGGTCCCATATTACCCACAGCCGAGATGGCACATCCCATCGACTCTTCGAAGTTCAGCCCCATAGAGACCAATATCAGCACGCTGATAATAATCACCATGGTATAGATAAAGCTGAATGCCAACACCGTCGATTGAAGTGTCGGCGAGATAACCTGCTTGTTGATACGTATCGGCAACACGGCGTTGGGGTGCAGAATGCGTCGGAACTCATTGCGTGCCACCTTTCCTAAAATGATCAAACGGATGCACTTCAGCCCGCCGGTGGTGCTGCCGGCACAAGCGCCCATAAGCATAACGATCGTGAGCAATCCCCAAGCCATAGAGGGCCACTGCATGTAGTCATCGGTAATGAAGCCGGTAGAGGTGTGCAGGGATGCTACTTGGAAGAGTGATTTGCGGAACGCCCCTTCGGCATCGGTACCCGGCACCGTATTATAGATGATGACAGCTATCACGAGCGTAAAGAGCACCACCGACCAGAAATACCACCGCAACTCGGCATCGTGTATCGCCCTCTTGAATTTTCGGTTGATGAGCAATAACATTAATGTAAAGTTTATGCCCGATATAAACATAAATAGAGAAATAACATATTCTATATAGGGTGAGTGATAGTAGGCAATGCTGGCTTGTCGGGTAGAGAATCCACCTGTTCCGGTAGTGGCAAAGGCGTGACAGATACTGTCGAACCAGTTCATTCCTCCGGCCATGAGCAACACCACAAGAACGGCAGTAAGTCCGGTGTAAACCACCCAAAGCCACTTGGCAGTGATGCCGATGCGGGGATGCACCTTGTCGTGTATCGGTCCGCTGGCTTCGGCAGCGAAGACCTGCAGCCCGTTGACACCGAAGATAGGAAGCACGGCAATGGTGAACATGATGATACCCAGTCCGCCTATCCAGTTGGTCATGCTACGCCAGAACAGAATGCCGTGGGGAAGCGATTCAATGTTGCTAAGGATACTGGCGCCGGTACTAGTCAAACCCGACATGGTTTCAAAGAAAGCATTGGCAAGGTTGGGAATGCATCCACTGAGAAGGAACGGCAACATGCCGAACACGGTAAATGTAATCCACGAGAAACTCACCAATACGTATCCGTCGCGTCGCGTCAAGGTACGTTCCGTCCGTCGGTTCCCAACAAGCAGTGCGACACCGGCGCACAGCGTAATAGCCGACGAAATCCAAAGTGCCCGTTGGTCGCTCTCATCATAATAGATAGAGATGCCGGTGCAGATAAGCAACATCACCGTCTCCAATAGCAGCAAGAATCCGATGATGCGAAAGATGGTTTTGAAGTGAATCACGTTGGCTAATTAAAGTACTTCTCTATTTTTTTAATCATAGAACTCATGCAGAACACCACCACGTGATCTCCTGCTTTTATCTGGGTGTTACCTGTCACGACGATGCCTTCTCCTGCGCGTACCAATCCTCCGATGTTGATGCCCTTAGGCAGTCCGAGGTCTTTCACCAAGTGTTTAGCAATACGCGCATCGGCTTTCACGGTAAATTCGGCTACGTCGGCATTGGCAAAGGTGAGGCACTTCACGTTGTTCACGTCGGCATCGAGCATCATCTGATAGATGTGTCCGGCAGCAATCAGCTTTTTGTTGATAACGGTACCTATTTCGAGGCTTTCTGCCATGCTTATATAGTCGATATTTTCGACCTCTGCCACCGTTTTGCTAACGCCCATTCGTTTGGCAGCCAGGCACGCTAAAATGTTGGTTTCGGAGTTTCCGGTCAGGGCAACGAAGGCTTCGGTGTTCTTGATTCCTTCGTCGAGCAGCAAGTCCATGTCGCGTCCGTCGCCGTTGATAATCATCGTCCGGTCATCGAGCAGCTCGGTCAGCCGGTTGCATCGCGCCATGTTCTCCTCGATAATCTTCACTTGCATATAGTCGGGCACATATTGTGCCGTACGTATGGCAATACGTCCGCCGCCCATAATCATCACGTTCCGCACATCGGCTTCGTTCTCCTTACCGGCAATCTTGCGGATGTAGGGAATATACTTGCGTGTAGTGGTGAAGTAGACAATATCGTTCAGCCGTATCATGTCGTCGCCTCGCGGAATGATGGTTTCGGCTCCGCGCTTGATGGCTACCACATGATAGGGCTTGTCGGCATCAGCCAACTGAAACAGCGGGATATTGAGTATCTCCGAGTTACTGTGCAGCGTAGCTCCGATCAGGATGAGCGCCCCTCCGCTAAATTCCCACCATTGTCTGACCCAGCTCATTTTGACCGACGATACGATCTCCTTGGCAGCCAGCATCTCCGGATAGATCAGCGAATCGACGCCGAGTTGTTTGAAGAACTCCTTGTGCTTGGGCAGCAGATATTCGTAGTTGTCGATGCGTGCAACGGTTTTCTGTGCGCCCATATTGTGTGCCAGCATACACGCCGTCATGTTTCGGCTTTCGTCGGGGGTGACAGCGATGAAGAGGTCGGCATCACGGGTTCGTACCCCCTCTAATCCTTTAATAGAGGTGGGCGAGGCAGCAACAGTCATCAGGTCGAAGTTGTTACCGAGCGTACTCAATCGCTCTTCGTTGTCGTCCATCAAGATGATGTCTTGCCTTTCGCGCGACAATAATTTGGCTAAGTGGGTGCCTACTGCGCCGGCACCGGCAATGACTATTTTCATCGATTCTTGTTTGTATCTCTTTCATTTTGGATGTAACAAGCTGCAAACATACACAATATTCACTGCGTAGCTATAAATTAAATCAGAATTAACTATTCCTCATGCTGATCCTCATGCTGATTACTATTTTGCAAAATCTATTTTTTTAGTTGAACATTTGTTAGGCTACCGCGTTCTATTAAGCATAAATAATTTCAGTAAACAGAAATGATAAAAAAAGCCATAACCTTAGCACTATTTGTTGTCATTGTTAAATGTGCCTACGCACACAACGAAAAAGATAGCCTGCAATTCCGGTCGGGAGTAGCGTTGAAGACCAACCTGCTGTACGACTTGACCGGTACGCTGAATCTGGGTGCCGAATTTCGCCTGAACAAGAAGTGGACACTGGATATTCCTTTCAATTACAATCCGTGGAACTATTCCGACGGGAAGAAGTTAAAGCATTGGCTGGTACAGCCCGAATGGCGCTACTGGAACAAGCAGGCGTTCAAAGGTTCGTTCTGGGGAGTGCATGTACATGCCGGACTGTTCAATGTAGCACGCATCTTCTCAAACAACAGGCAATACGAAGGCTGGCTGGCAGGAGCGGGCATTGCTTACGGGTATCGCCGGAACTTCTCCAATCACTGGGCAATAGAGGCTTCGATCGGTGTGGGATATGCTTATATAGACTACGACCGCTACAAACTGAACGACGAACACTGCTGCGGAGAACTGGTAGCCTCGGAGCACAAGCACTATCTGGGCGTGACCAAAGCGGCTGTATCGTTGATATACAACATCGGCAAGAAGACAAAAGTCAGCGCGCCGCAACCCGAACCGATAGTCGACCTGCTGCCTTATATGCCCCCACGCACAGATACCGTCCGGGTAGTACAGACAGATACGGTGTATGTAGCTCCTACACCGGTGGTACGCTACCGGCAGGAAACCGGACGAGCTTATGTACTCTTCCCCGTCAACCGGTCGGTGTTGAACCCCGACCACGGACAGAACCGGATGGAGCTGGCAACGATCGGACGCTCCATGCAGGCGATACGTCAACATGCCGATGCCGAAATCAAATCCATTCATATAGAATCGTTTGCCTCTCCCGAGGGTGATGCCGAACACAACGCCCTGCTGGCAGAGCAACGTGCCGCAGCCCTGCGCGACTACATGGTGGAGACCCACGCCTTGTCGCCCGCACTTTTTACCACCTGTTCGGGCGGAGAGAATTGGGAAGGACTGCGCGAAGCTATTGCTGCCACCCAACAGCTTACCCACGCCGAGAAGCGCGACTTGGAGCAAATACTTGCCATCGGGGATGTGGCGCAGCGCAAGGCACAACTGAAAGCCTACAAACGCGGAACCGTGTATACCCGCCTGCTGAAGGAAATCTATCCGTCGTTGCGCATCTCTACTTACCGCATTGATTATACCCTACCCTACGAGGAATTACTCACCAATTAATATATAACTATTTTACTAATCATTAAACTTTGAGAAATCATGAAGAAAAAGAATTCATTTTTCGCATTAATGCCTTTCTTTCTGTTGACGTTGTTTGTGACTACTGCTTGTACCAACGACGAACAACCCATCAATGAGGATGTACACTCTACCGCAACTACCAGCGTAGGATTCGCTATCAAAATGCCTAAGGGCGCCATGATGGGCACAGCCTCTACCCGCTACGATTCGAGCGATTTCAATTACGACGGCAACTACGAAGGTATCGACATTACCACCCGCGTAGACCTCTATCTGGTATCTGCCGACGGTCAGAGCCTGCTCGAGAGCCGCCGCTTCGACTACAGTGAGTTGACATGGCTCTACGACGAGAACGGTATGCAGATCATTCAACCCAAGGAACCCATGTTGAGCACGGCAGGCGATAAGATTGCCATCGTAACCATCAACAGCCCCTACCCTTTGATGACTTATGCACCTACTGCTGTCGACTTGGTTTCGGTTACGACTGAGTTCCCGCTCTCTACCATCGGAGAGTTTGTCGACTACGAAGGACAACGCGTATTGAAAGTGATGATGAGCGGCATGAGCGAAGTCACCACCATAGCCGACGGGGTAAGCTCCGACGAGGTAAAAGCCGGCGCCAACCGCATCAGCCTCACGGTTGACCGTTTGCCGTCGCGTGTCATCGTCACACAGTCGCCCGACCTGAACACCAACAGTTCCGAAGTGGGTACCTTCTCCGACGTCACCTACTCCATCGCACAAGGCGGCAAGTCCATCTATCTACTACCCAATGTTGAAGGCGACCTCTACAAAACGTATGCTTACGACTACGTTGCTGCCGACGACTATCTGCGCACCTCGGCAACCCATTATTGCTACGAAGACCTGCAAGATACAACCACCTTGGTGCCTGTCAACCCTGCCACGACCTCCGATCCGCAAGCCTACCTGAACGTCGAAGGCAAGCTGTTGCTCGAGAACACCCATGCCAACTACCAGAAAGGTAACACGGCTTACGTACTGATACGCGCCAAGTTCACCCCGCATGCCGAGGCTATTAAAGACGGTGGCACACTGGCAGCCGACGGAACCTTCTACGTAGGTGGTACCGACGGAAATATCTACTCTTCGCTGCAAGCTGCCATGGATCCGGCTACGGGTGTTTCAGGACAGGATGTATCGACTTACGTAGGCGGAAAGACGCTCTACCACGTATGGCTCAACCCCGACAACATAGAGAACCCCACAGTATCGCCGGTGATACGTAACAACATCTACCACATCAACATCAACTCGTTCAAGCAATTAGGTACGAACTGGAACCCGTTGACCCCCGACGTAAACAACCCCGACCCGGAACCCGACGGTCCGGAACCCAATAATCCGATCGACCCGGAAGATCCCCTCTCGTCGGTAGATACTTACATCTCTGTAGACATCGAAGTGAACAACTGGACAGTACATTCTTACGGAGTAGACCTTTAGAATCATCTCTTTTAACCCCACCTAAACCCTTTCAGCAAAATGAAAATAAGTAGCGAATCAACCCGTTACCTGACAGGAATCGTGGGTACATGGTGCCTGTTGACACTCTTCTCGGCGTGCATACACGACAACCGGGAAGATTGTCCGCAGGGCATTCATGTACAGCTCTATTCGGCTACCCCTTGCAGTACGGATACGATTTACCCCGCAGGAAATGCACTTCATCTGTATGTGTTCGACAACAACGGTGTGCTGGTAGCTACGGGGCACGATGGAGAAGCGGCTCTCCGACGCGATTATACGCATACCCTGCAGGTGTCGGACGGCTTGTTTACCGTATTGGCATGGATGGGCGTGGAAGATACTTATTTTGACACTCCTGCCGATGGGAAAAGCGTAGTAACCCGCGAAGATGTACTGTTCAGATTGCGGCGGACCGCACAACGTTCGGTAGCAATGGGCGACCACAAGGTCTACTATGGCGAAAGCGAAATCGTTTATCTACCCAACCCGGAGCAATATGGTTCGATCTTCAAAACGACCCGCATTAACCTGCAAGAGCAAACCAACCGCATCAACGTGACGGTCGAAGGATTGGCAGAAGCAACGCACTACGAAGTCGTTATCGAATCGCGCAACGGCGCAATGACGGTTGGCGGCAAGCCTGCTGCCGACAAATTAGTGGAGTATCCTGCCGCCACCCAAGTCACCACCGACGGCGTGTTGCAGGCATCGTTTACGACGCTGAAACTGCTGACCGGCCTATCTACGACGTTGGTTGTACGCAGCACCACCGACGGAACCGAACTCTATCGGGGCGACCTGCTCGGCACGTTGCTCTTGAAGAATCCCGACGTCGACTTGGCATGCGATCACGATTTTAACATCGCCTTTACCACTGCCGACCAATGCGGTTGCGGTATATACACCCTGATGGAAATATGGGTGAACAATTGGTTGGTGCACAGTTACAGCGCCGACTTGAAATAAAATGAATGAATGACCCATGAAGCAGTTTATCAAAATATCCGATTTATTCTTCCCGCTCTTACTGGCTATCGTGCTGATGCTTTCTATATTCGTCGCCTTGTCGGGTTGTAGCAACGACCTGTCCGACGAGGCGGCAGCCACCGACGAGGCGGTAATCAATTTACTGCTCGGCACCTCTGCGTCGGGCATCAACGTCGACAAAGAGTTGTGGGAAGACCGCGTCGAAGAGGTACGCATGCTGGCTTTCGGCACCACGGGCGAGGTGGTATATAACGATATCCTCAGCTTTCCCGCCGGATTCGGCGCTTCGAGTGCCGCCATCCGCTTCAAGCCGGGCGTATACGACTTCTACTTCATAGCCAACGAGAAGTCGGCATCTGCCGATTTTGTTGCTGCACTGACCACCCTTCGCAACCGGACAGAACTGACTGCCGATGCCCGCTTCTCCGCCCTGAGCTACCAGACTGCTTTTATGCCCGACGGCACCACACCCGACGGCATGTTCCTGATGTCGGCGCGCTATGACGACGTTCCGGTACACAGCGGCGGCACAGAAACCCATCCGTTGCCGCTGCCGTTGCCCACCGACAAGGTGCAGCTCATCCGTTCGCTGGCAAAGGTGCAGGTGGTGTTTCGCAAGAAGGTATCGGGAAGCGCCGTGCCCGAAGGATTTATACAGTCGCTGCAACTGCAAAATGTGGCGCAGACCTATTCCGTACCTGCCATCGACGCCTACTATGCTGGCAGCACAACGGGGTCGCAGCAGATACAACCCGTCGGATTCGACTATCAAGCCGACTCTATCGGCTCGGTGACTTGGTACATCCCCGAACTGCTCAACCCTGTCGATGGCGTCAACTATACCACGCTGCACATCAACGACCGCACCTTTCCGCTCGAAACAGATGACGATCTGAACGGACTGGACGAACAGCGACGCCAACTCGACAATCTGTCGAACTACTGCGTGATACGCAACTATCATTACCTCATCGACGCTTACATCGATGGCGAAGCGGAGGGTGGCATCGAACTGCAAGCCTGCGTCATGCCTTGGCATCCGGAGGCATACAAATATATGTTTCAAAACGAAGATCAAGTGATCGTGGCTCCCCCCGTTATACCTACCGATTCGACCTTGATCATTGCCACCGAGTGTGGCAAGATAGAGATGATGGCAGTCAACGAGGTATTACAACAAGGGTTGCAAGGAGCTTACGGCGACCAAATCGTGTGGTGGGACCCCGTATTGCAAGGACCTACCGTGAAACCCGGCGAAGCGCCCTACTACTGCGAGAAGAAGTACGGCAAGGGATGGCGGTTGGTAAACTCTTGTGAGCTGATGTCGTTCCTGAAGCTGTTCGACCAGACCTATCGCATCTGGCAATCGAACACTTGGCAAGGCATCAACAGCGGACTGACCTACTACTCGCTACCCATGCGACAGGAGGCACAAGAGCTACTGGGTAAAATCACCGGTTACGACATGTCGGCATTTGTTCCTACCGACAACGGAATAGACGACTTCGGCAGCGAAAAGCTGAACATCCTCGACCGTTTCTTCACCCCCGGCGACATTCGGGTGAGCGAAAGCGATTATCCCGCCGGCAGTTGGCCTTACTATGGAAAGCCCAACAACAGCGGACAGAGCTGGTATCCCATGGAGGTATCTATTCAGGTGAAAGGTTACTGGTACGCCGGGTACCTCGACTTCAATGTAGACGAGAATTATGATAAGATTCTGTACGGCGAATTCTACCGGTTCGACTACTCGTCGACCATGTCGCGCTGTGTCAGAGAAGTAGAGTAAACAAACGTAATCATATTAGTGTATGCGCAACATTTACATATATATAATAGGTGCACTCGCCGGATGGCTACTCACAGCTTGTACAGCCGAAGTGCCCGACAGGTCGTCACAACCCGACCACCACCCCGCAACGGGCGTCGATGTGTGGATCTCGCCTTCGCGTGCCGTCGGCGATGCCGACAATCTGCCCGAAGAGTATGCACTCCTGAATCTCAGCTTCTTTCTGGCAGATGCAGGCGGAAGCACGTTCACCGATCGGTTTATTCATCAGCCGTCGACCCCGATTGCGTCGACCGATGGCGATTGCATCGGATGCCAAAAGGTTACGCTGCCGTCGGAGATCGGCGCTCTGGTGCGCAAAGACATCTACGTCGTAGCCAACTTCGATCATACCGACAAGCTCGCTGCTATCGCCACCGTTGCCGACCTCGAAGCGCTCACCACGCCCAAGCTGTTGGTCAACAACAACCTGACGATAGAACGCGGTCTGCCCATGTACGGCATGCTGACCAATGTCGACCTGACCGAAGGAAGTTTACCCGTCCGCGTGATGCTGCAACGTACCTGTGCCAAGATACGCGTCACGCTTACGTTTACCGACCCTGCCGATATTGGCTCCAACAACCGCATCGAGCTGCACGATGTGGCTCCGTACACTTACTTCGTACCCGGTACCGGCTTCAGCCTGTCGCCGGAAGAACTCATCAACTACTCGCAAGTCACCCTGAAGCAGACCACTGCACAAACCTTCGAGGGAGTGATGTATCTGTACGAATCAACGACACTGCCTTATCTGAAACTATACACGATTGTAAATGGTATAGAGAAGATCTATACTGCCAAAGACCATTTCCCGCTTCCGGTACGCAACCGATTGTATGATATTGATATAGAAATACTAAAGAGGATTGACAATTGAGAATATAACCGTCCGGAGATAGCATTCATATCGGCTCATAATAGACTGATAACGGCGACTTTATTAACGTAGTATACGAGGACATTATGTATTATGCAAAAAACTTCAGTAAAATATTTCCCCGACCCCATGTTGTCCATGCACGAGGTCGGGGAAATGCAGTCTGTCGTGTCAGCTTTGCATGATTGCTTCTCTTCTGTCTGAGTGATTACGCTTCTTGAAAGTTTCTTCATTATACGTCATTTCTCTCTGTTTACAAATCTCTCCTTGCTTACAAATCCCTCTCTTTCTGCCCGCAAAGATGAACATTTCATCTCAATCTAAAAAATGCCAGAATGGCAAGATGTGCTTGAAGTGCACAAACCGTAGGATAAGTGGTCAAAAATCATGCTTAAAATGCAAAAAAAGTTTTGGAGCTATCAGCTATCATGACAACATGGCATATCAGTCCGCTGAACTCAGACAGCTGTCCCGCTTCACCCCATCCCGAATATCATTAGCACGAGATAACTTTTCCAAATTAATATATGCAAAGTTGCTTTGTACATGCGTAAAGTTGATTATCTTTGCGCCCAGCAAATGCACCCGCTAACTCGGAGATTTTACTTTAGAATGTTTTTTAGCAAGAAGCTTTTAACTATTTGTATCTGGATCGTATTGGGAAGAAGCCTCTTCCCTGAAGTAGCTTACAGCGCCGTGTCCACCGGCGAGCTTGACAAAATCGACTGTTCGTTTACGCTCGATACGCAACACCCGCATGCCGGCGAAAACTTCAGCGTTACGCTCGTTTGCGACCATAAGCCCGACCCTTACACGACCGACCTCAAGTGTGCCGGTTTAGATATAGTATCTATATCGCATAACACATCCCCGAACAAGTATGTGTACACGTATCATTTGCATGCCCGAAAGGCAGGTACTTACGATATTGCACTCAACCTCTCGTTCTGTAATGTGCCCTATCCCATTACCCCGATTCACCTCACGGTCGGCCAGGCAAACACGCCTTGGGTAGCGATCGCCGTTGTCATACTGCCCTTGCTTCTCTATCTCTATTCACGAATACACGTGTATAGAAACCGCAAGAAGAAATTACCGGAGTACGCCCTCAAGACCGGCAGGATCAGGATACGCAGCGTGAAAGCTATTTGCCACTACTTCATCATCCCTATCGTACTCCTGTCGATTCCCTTCCTGACAGGGATGTACATGCTCATCACCCATTTCCGAAACAATCCGCTGGTGCCGAACACCCTGATCATAGGGCTAATGGTCGTCCCTTCGTGCTTGGCAGTAATGACAGCCATCATGCTATACCGCAAGCTATACTTCAAAAAGATCCCGACCAAGCTCTCCGTCACCGAAATCTATAAGATTATCACAGAACTCGGTGCGCGCGAACAATGGACATGTACCCATTCGGGTACCGATTATTATGCTTGTCGCACCAATCCGGAGAAACGCCAATCGGTATTGGGCGAGCAGATCTTTATCGTCTTCGACCAGAGACGGATATGGGTCAACAGCATCTGTGACCCGCACAAATTCAGCTTTGGAAGCATGTTCGGACGCACCAAGCGTAACATCCGGCTGATTCGGAGAGGCATCCGCAAATGGGGCGGATAATAAAAACCTCCGTATATCATACGTTTTAGATAAAATATTCCCTATTTTTGCCACAACTATGAGCTACACGCTTATAACTTGTTGCAATGTAGAATGGATCAACATGACTTATCTCTTTGGGAAGCGTTTCTATCAGGAGACGACGATGCTTACGCAGCTATCTACACCCGATATGTGCAGATGCTCTTTGCGTATGCCATGCAGTTCACTGCCGACCGCGAACTGGCAAAGGATGCCATACAGGAGATGTTTGTCACCCTGCTCCGCAAACGCCAACAACTCAAAAGCACCGATAACCTGAAGCTCTACCTCTTCGTGGTCATGAAGAACACCCTCCTCAATCACATCAAGAAAGAACTGACCTACCGCGACTATATAATAAAGGTGGAAAGTCAGCCCATCGAGACCCCCCTGATGAAACTCGAAATGCAAGAGGCGCAGAACCGGCTGAGCGCCGACATCCGGCAAGCTTTCGACCGCCTGTCGCCTCGCGAAAGAGAGGTGATGTACCTGCGCTACGTCGACGAATTAGACATCGATGCCATCTGCACGCTTACCGGCATCCGCTACCAATCGGTGCAGAACACCATGCAGCGCGCACTCAAGAAGCTGAAAGAGCTATTCCCACCCGGAATGGGTATCGACATCGGCATACTCTGCCTATACGTCGGCGGATAGACCCGCCTGGTCGTTCTTCAAAAAGAACGACAGCACCAGCGCCAGCAAGCTCACACCTGCCACTATCAAGAACACCACCGGCAACCCATTGACATCACCCACCGCCCCCAAGAAAGGAGCGGCAAGAGCACCCATGCTCACCACCACGCCCAGCGATATGCCGCTTGCCAACCCGATATGATTGGGCAGATAGCCTTGCGACAGCGCCACGACCGGACTATAGGCAAAGTTCAGGAACACAGAGGTACACAGCATCAGCACACATGCCAGCACGCTGCTGTGCTGCGCAAAGAAGAAGCCCAGAATGCTTAGCGTCATCAGACCGCCACATATCACAATGCAGTTCTTGAACCCGATGCGGTCGGCAACCCTGCCACCCACGTAGGTAGCCAAAGCGCCGACAAACGTGAACAAGGTAATCATGAGCGAACCGTGTGCATCCGATTCGGAGAAAACTGCCACCCAATAGAGCGGAATAAACACCAGATGGCTGCGGGTGATAATAGAACGAAGCATGTTCACCGTCGTGACCTTCCAGAACTCGCGCCAGTTGTCGCGCAACACGAGGTGTGCCTGTCGGATGCGCTTCTCTTCGATGGCAGTGTAAGCCACAAACTTTTTCACCTGCGACAACAGCAACAACGAAGAGATCGCTGCCGGAATCATAAAGAGAAGTGCTCCCTTCATCCCCATCAACGGAAAAGCGACTGCCACCAACAGCGGTCCCATGGCAAACCCCAGATTACCGCCTACGGCAAAGTTTCCGATACCTTCGCCCTTGTGCGCACCTGCCACCACATTGGCAAGTCTGCCGCCCTCGGGATGAAACATCGCCACCCCCACACCGGTCACCATCGTGCAGCAAAACAGCGGCACGAACGTATCGAACAGTCCCAGCATAGAGATGCCCAGACCTGCCAGAAAGATACCCAGACTCATAAACCAAGGATGCTGAAGCTTGTCGCCCAGCCACCCAAACAGCGGTTGCACAACCGATGAAACAATGCTGCAACCCAGCACCAACATAGATGCACGGGCATAACTGAAACCGTAAGCGGAGATGATGAAAGGCAGCATGGCCGACAAGGCACCTTGGTTGATATCGGTGCACAAATGTCCCAACGTAAGTAAGTAACTGTGAGTTTTTGATTGCATATTTCTCTATTTCTATGGTTTCGCATATACTAAAACCGCGCAAAAGTACAGAATATTCTCGAAATTATCCGTAAGTTTGCCGCTCGTAACACACATACATCGCTCGTGAACATTCAACTGCAAATAGACAACCTTACCAAATCGTTCGGTAGTCTGATACTCTTTGAGAACATCTCCTTCGGCATAGCCGAAGGACAACGCATCGGACTGATCGCCCCAAACGGCACAGGCAAGAGCACCTTACTGAATATCATTGCCGGACGCGAAGACTACGACAGCGGCGCTATCGTCTTCCGACGCGGTATACGCACCGGCTACTTGGAACAGAACCCGGTGTACCCGGATGAGCTGACGATACTCGAAACCTGCATGCACCATCACGGCACCGTATCGGAAGCACAACTGCTGCAAGCCACGCAGATGCTCACCCAACTGAAGATATACGACCTCGAACAGCCCGTGCGCTCGCTCTCGGGCGGACAACTCAAACGGGTTGCCCTTGCCAACGTGCTCATCGACCGACCCGACCTGCTCATACTCGACGAACCGACCAATCACCTCGACCTCGAAATGACCGAGTGGCTCGAAGGATATCTGCGACGCGGCAACCAAAGCCTGCTCATGGTGACGCACGACCGCTACTTCCTCGACCGCGTATGCAACTCCATTCTGGAGATCGACCACCAAAGCCTCTACCCGTACAAAGGCAACTACAGCTACTACTTGGAGAAACGGCAGGAGCGCATCGACGCTGCCCATGCCGAAACGGCACGCGCCAACAACCTATATCGCACCGAGCTGGAATGGATGCGACGCATGCCGCAGGCACGCGGACACAAGGCGCGATACCGCGAAGAGGCGTTCTACGAACTGGAAAAGGTTGCCAAACGACGCTATGCCGACAACAACGTACAGCTCAACGTGAAAGCGTCCTACATCGGCAGCAAGATATTCGAAGCCGACCACCTGAACAAAGCCTTCGGAACGGTGAAAATCCTCGACGACTTCTCCTACCTCTTCAGCCGATACGAAAAGATGGGCATCGTGGGCAACAACGGAACAGGAAAGTCGACCTTCATCAAAATCGTAACCGGCGAACTCAAACCCGACAGCGGAACCATAGACGTGGGCAGCACCGTAAGGTTTGGCTACTATGCACAAGAGGGGTTACAATTCGACGAGCAGATGAAGGTGATCGACGTGGTGCAGAACATAGCCGAAGTGGTGGAGCTGGGAAACGGCAAACAACTCACCGTCACGCAATTCCTGCAATACTTCCTCTTCACACCCGAAACCCAGCACAACTACGTCTACAAGCTGAGCGGAGGCGAACGCCGACGCCTCTACCTCTGCACCGTGCTGATGCGCAATCCCAACTTCCTCATACTCGACGAGCCGACAAACGACCTCGACATCATCACCCTCAACGTGCTCGAAGAGTATCTGCAAAACTTCCGCGGATGCCTCATCGTAGTGAGCCACGACCGCTACTTCATGGATAAGGTGGTCGACCACCTGCTCGTGTTCAACGGCGACGCCGACATCCGCGACTTCCCGGGCAACTACACACAGTACCGCGAATGGCGCGACCTCAAGGAGCGCGCCGACAAAGGAACAACCTCCGGCAACCGACCGTCGGAAGCCAAAGCCTCCAAAACACGCGTAAACGAAAAACGCCGTCTCACCTTCAAGGAGCAGCGCGAATTTGAACAATTAGAGCAGGAGATTGCCACCCTCGAAGCCGAAAAAACACGCATCGAAGAGGCGTTGTGCAGCGGAACGCTCCCCATAGAAAAACTGACGGAATACTCCAAACGACTGCCCACGCTCACCGAACAGATCGACGAAAAGAGCATGCGGTGGCTGGAACTAAGTGAATACCCATGAAAAGATACTACACATACCTCATCTTGCTTGGAGTGCTATGCCTGAATCAACGCACCCTCCTTGCACAAACCGGACAGTTCTATTCGACCAACGACGGACTGTCGAGCACACTCATCAATCAGATCTATCAAGACGAACAAGGCTTCATCTGGATAGCCACCGAGTACGGGCTGAACAAGTTCGACGGGTTGCACTTCACCGACTACAAGCAGCTCGCCGGCAACACCACCGCCCTGAAGAGCAACTACGTGCGCACACTCGGCGAAGACAGTCACCACAACCTGCTCGTGGGCTGCATCGACGGACTGATGCGCTACGATGCCGCCTACAATACGTTCCGCGAGATACCCATGCTGCGCGGCGGCAAACGCGTCTACCCCCACGTGGTACAGATGCAACGACTGCACAACGGCGAGCTGTGGATGGTCACCTCCGGACAAGGCATCTTCCGCCTCGACGAAGAGCGACAGGAAGCGCTCTCCCTCGACTCACTGATGGAACAGATAGAGACCAACTTCCTGTCGTGTATCTACGAAGACAACTATCACGCCGTATGGATAGGCACCGAAGACAACGGATTGGTGAGATACCCCCTCGACACCCGCCAAGTGCAACTCTTCCAAACACCCATGCTGACCGATAACTTCGTCACCGCCATCAACGCCGACCGATACGGCAATCTGCTGATTGGCACCCGGAAAGGGGTAGCACGCTACGACCGCACACGAGGAGCGTTCGTCTCCCTGAAATACGCCGATGGAAAAGACAGCAACCTGTCGGTCTACTGCATGGCATCCGTCGGTGAGCAGCTGGTCATCGGCACCGACGGGCAGGGACTGAAGAGTTACAACCGCACCACCGACCGGATCGACAACTACCTCATCAACACCGCCCCCATAGACTACGCTGTCGGCAAGATACATGCCGTGATGGAAGACCGCGACAAGAACATCTGGCTGGGACTGTTTCAGAAAGGCATCGCACTCATTCCGCACCAAAAGGCGCCCTTCGAGTACTACGGAGAGCGGTCGCAACACTACAACCCCATCGGACAGGGGTGCGTCATGTCGATCTATCAAGACAGCAAACGCAATCTGTGGGTAGGCAGCGACAACGAAGGCCTCTTCCAACTCGACACACAAGGCAGAAGGGTGCACCACTACCAACCCCTCAACACCTCCACATCGGTAGCTAACACCATATTATGTATGTACGAAGACAGCGAAGGCAACTTCTGGCTCGGCTCCTACACACGCGGACCGGCACGCATGAACCGCAGCAACGGCGTGTGCGACTATCCGCTCGCGCTCGCCTCCGAAAAGATATTCTCCATCACCGAAGACCGACGTAAGAATCTGTACATCGCTACCTTGGGCGCCGGCATCTATCGCTACAACCTCATCACCCGCGAACTGAAGCACTACGAATCGTCCAGAGACGAAACGGGCGACCTGCATCGCAACGAGCTGCCCAACGACTATGTGAATTACATCTACTGCGACAGCGAGGGAATGATTTGGCTGGCACACTACCGGGGCATCAGCTGCTTCGACCCCGTCAGCGAAAGCTTCATCAACTACCACGACCTCAACACCCTGTTCGAGGGCAGCATAGGATACGTCGTACAGGAAGACTATGCCGGCACCATCTGGGCAGGAACCACCAACGGACTATATAGCTTCGACAAGCAGACAGGCGAGATACACAACTATACCGTAGCCGACGGACTGCCCGACCCTATCATCTGCGGCATCTGCGAAGACCGGCAGCACAATCTGTGGATCAGCACCTACAAAGGCATCTCCTGCTTCGACCGTACCCACAACCGCTTCGTCAACTATTACACCGCCGACGGATTGCAAGACAACGAGTTTACCCACGGCGCCTTCTTCAAAAACCGCACCGGCAAGATGTACTTCGGCGGAACAGGCGGAATCACCGCCTTCCTGCCCGACGCCATCACCGAAACGCCGAATAAGATGCAGGTACTCATCACCGAGTTCTACCTCTTCGACCGCTCCGTGCACAAAGAGAGCCGTTCGGGCAGCCACACGGTGACACACACCGCCGTATCCGAAACCAACCTCTTCGAGCTGTCGCACAACGACAACACCTTCAGCGTGGTCTTCTCGACCCTGCAATACGGCAACGCCCAACAGATAGCCTACCAGTACCGCATCGACGAGTTGAGCAATCGCTGGAGCGTCACCGAACCGGGCGTGAACCGCGTGACCTACAACAACCTGCCGCCGGGACGATACACCCTGCACATCCGGGCGGTAACCCACGGCAACTACTCCGACACACGAACCATACGCATCTTCATTGCCCCACCTTGGTACCAGACGTGGTGGGCGTATACCCTCTATCTGGCGCTAATAGCCCTGATGCTGACAAGCACCATCAACTACCTCCTTACACGCATGCGCCACCGCCGCGAAATCACAAAGCGCGAACACGCCGAACAGCTCAACGAAGCCAAGCTGCAGTTCTTCATCAACATCTCGCACGAGATACGAACACCCATGACACTCATCATCAGCCCGTTAGAAAAGCTGCTGGCAGAGAAACCGGGCGGAGAGCTGCAAAAGACCTACCTCATGATTTACCGCAATGCGCAACGCATCCTGCGACTGATCAATCAGTTGATGGACATCCGCAAGGTCGACAAAGGACAGATGAACCTGAAGTTTCGCGAAACCGACCTGGTGGGATTCATTGACGACGTCATGCTCACCTTCGACGTCATGGCGCGCAAGAAGCACATCCGCTTCACCTTCCTGCACGACGACCCGCAGCTCAACGTGTGGATCGACCTGAACAATTTCGATAAGGTGCTGATGAACATCTTCTCCAACGCCTTCAAGTACACCCCCGAAGAGGGAGAGATTGTGGTAAGGCTCACCACCGGACACGACCCGTATCGCCACGACCCGCTGCGCAACTATTTCGAGATTACCATTACCGACAGCGGCATCGGCATCGACGAAGATAAGATCGAACGCATCTTCGAGCGCTTCTACCAGATAGACAACGGCGTGACGGAATCGAACTTCGGCACCGGCATCGGTCTGCACCTGTCGCGCTCACTGGTAGAACTGCACCACGGCACCATCCGGGCAGAAAACCGCACCGACGGCGTCAGCGGAACCAGCATCATCATCCGCATCCCCCTGAAGGGCGAACAACTGCACGCCAACGAGCCGGAACGAACCGACGAGGCGGAACCGGTGATGAGAAGCAGCCAAATGGACAGCCGCGTAAACAACCTCCTTCACGAAGAAGAGACGCCCGCAAAGACACCTCACCCGACAACGCACAAACGCTCGCTCCGCGACACATCCGTTCCCCTGATCCTGATTGCCGAAGACGATGAAGAGATTCGTACCTACGTCAAAGAGGAGCTGGAAAGCGATTACCGCATCATGATCTGTGTAAACGGGAAAGAGGCTTACGACAAAATATTGACCAAGAAGCCCGACCTGCTGATCAGCGACATCATGATGCCCGAGTTAGACGGACTGTCGCTCTGCCGGAAAGTCAAACGAAACCTCAACGTCAACCACATCCCCGTGGTTCTGCTCACTGCCAAGTCGAAGCCCGAAGAGACCGTAGAGGGCATGGAGACCGGAGCCGATGCCTACATCGTCAAGCCCTTCAACATGGAGTTGCTCAAAGGCACCATAGCCAACCTGATTGCCAACCGGCAAATACTGAAGAACAAGTTCAGCGGCGTGCAGCAACAGAAAGACAGGATAGAGAAGATCGAAGTGAGGTCGGCAGACGACCAACTGATGGAGAGGCTTATGAAAGCCATCAACGAGAACCTTGCCAACCCCGACCTCAGCGCCGACATGCTGGCAGAGCAGGTAGGATTAAGTCGCGTACACCTCCACCGCAAAATCAAAGAGTTGACCGGGCAGTCGTTGCGCAACTACATTCGATACATACGCCTGCAACAGGCTGCCATCCTGCTACGCGAAAAGAAGCACTCTATTTCGGAAGTGGCTTATGCCACCGGATTCACCAACCTGTCGCATTTCTCGTCCTGCTTCAGAGAGCAGCACGGCATAGGTCCCAAGGAGTATATGCAAAATAAGGGGGGCGAATAGCCCCCCTCCTTTTAGATACCAATCGGATCAGTCTGTTCCCTCGATGGTTTGAATCTTGCCGTCGGCATCATACTCCAGCTCGCACACCTTCAGGCTGCGCAGCCAGGTACGTCCGCCCGAGGGCACACTGTCGTGGTGAAACAGATACCACTTCCCCTTATACTCAACGATGGCATGATGGGTCGTCCATCCCACCACCGGCGTCAGTATCACACCCTGATAGGTGAACGGTCCGTAGGGATTGTCGCCGATGGCGTAGCACAGCCGGTGCGTATCGCCGGTCGAATACGAGAAGTAGTACTTGCCGTTGTACGTGTGCATCCACGACGCCTCGAAGAAGCGGCGGGTGTTGTCGCCAGCGGTGAGCGGGTTGCCCTGTTCGTCGACCACCACGACCGGCTTCGGCTCCTCGGCAAACTGCAGCATGTCGTCGCTCAAGCGCACCACGCGGGCGGGGATGCCCGGCTCGTCGTCGGCAGGGAAGGCGGCAGCCTCCAGCGACTTGTTGTCGCGATAGCGTTGCAACTGTCCGCCCCACAATCCGCCGAAATACATGTAGTACTTGCCATCCTCGCAGAGGATAGCCGGGTCGATGCTGTAACTGCCGCGTATCGGGTCGGGCTGCGGCACGAACGGACCTTCGGGACGGTCGCCAATGGCTACGCCGATGCGGAAGGTGTCGTTCTTGTCTTTCAGGGGAAAGTACATATAGTACTTCCCGTCTTTCTCTGCCACGTCGCAATCCCACAGCTGCCGACCCGCCCAAGGGATGTCGTCGGTGCTCAGCACCAGACCGTGGTCGACGATTTCGCCCGTCAGGGGGTCGTCGGTAGAAAACACATGGTAATCCTTCATGTTGAAGTGATCGCCGTTATCGTTCTCGGGAATGCCGCTCTCCCAGTCGTGCGACGGGTAGATGTAGAGGCGACCGTTGAAGACATGCACGGCAGGATCTGCCATGTAGTCGTTGGGAACTAAATATCGTTTCATTTGAATTTGAAATTTATAGTATGAATAATCATTCCGGATTTTAAACGATAGGAGATTTATCCGGCAAAGGTACACAACTTTTAGATAGACGACTTACAATTATGTGTCATAAATCATCATATTCCGAACACAAACTATCACGTATGTAACATTTTTTGTTGTATATGTAACATAGATGCAAAAAACAGTTATAAAAGCATCTATATTCACTACTTTTCACATACCTTTGTGCGTCGAAAAATAACAGTTCGCATACTACCGACTTTTAACTTTGAATTACTACTTAACAGAATGAGAACACATACTCTACTTCTTATGATCCTACTCCTTGGTCCGATGCCCGTTCGTTCTCAGGAAGGCAAACTTTTCACTGCCGACAACGAACTATCGAGCAGCATGATCAACGCTCTTTACCAAGATAGCAACGGCATAATCTGGATGGCCACCGAAGACGGGCTGAACTGTTACGACGGCGCCAAGTTCACCTCTTACCGCAACGACCCCGACGACCCCTACTCGCTTGCCAACAACCACGTGCGCGTTGTCCACGAAGATCCCCGCGGGCGCCTCTTTGTGGGGGGCTTGAGCGGGCTACAACTCTACGACCGCACCACCGACCGCTTCCTGCCCGTACCGCTCTACTTTGTCGACGGCAGGGAGGTGGCAGCCAATGTCAGCAGCCTCATCGTCTGCTCCAACGGCGACATCTTGATAGGCACCTCCGGACACAACCTCTTCATGCTCGGCAAGACGGAAGGCAACCGACTATCCGCCGGGCAGTTGCAAGGCACCATCGAAGCCTACTCTACCAATTGCATGTACGAAGACCGGCAGCACCGCCTCTGGATAGGTACCGAGAACAACGGGTTGTTTTGCATCGACGTCACCCGCCCCATCGACCGGAACTCATCCGTCAAGCAGTATAGTGGCTACAACTTCGTCTCCTCCATCTGCGAAGACATCGACCACACACTCTATCTGGGCAGCCTTGCCCACGGGTTGCTGCGCTACGACCCTGCTGCCGACCGCTTGGTACAGATTCCCCGTTCCGAGAACCTCCCGGTGAAGAGCCTGTGCACGGCAGCCCCCTACGAACTGCTGATAGGCACCGACGGCAGCGGGTTGAAGAAGTACAACACCCGCCGCCACGCGTTGACCGACCAGATACTCAACATCACCACCTTCAACCCCACGCAGGTAAAGGTGCATTCCATCCTGAAAGACAGCGCCGGCAACCTGTGGTACGGACTGTTTCAGAAAGGCGTGCTGCTGGTACCTACCGAGAACAACGGCTTCCGATACATCGGCTACAAGTCGCACGACCGCAACCTCATCGGCTCGGGCTGCGTCATGGCGCTCTGCCAAGACCACACCGGCATGCTCTGGGTGGCTACCGACAACGACGGCTTGTACGGCATAGCCCCCGACGGCAGCCAACGCCGACACTTCGCACCCCATCCGGGCGATCCGCACGCCGTGCCTGCCACCATCATGAGCATCTTCGAAGATAGCCGGCACAACATCTGGATAGGCTCGTACCTGCAAGGCATGGCTCGCCTCGACCCGCAGAGCGGGCGGTGCGAATACATCCCGCTGCGCACCCCCTCGGGCAACCCCGCATCCAATGTCTATGCCTTTGCCGAAGACCGGCACGGCAATCTGTGGATAGGCTCCATGGGCGGCGGACTGTTCCGCCTCGACCTTGCCACCCGCCGCATCACCGGCACCTTCGACGTAGAAGCCATCGAGAACGTGGGCTGGGGAGAGACCAACCGACTGCACAACTCCTACATCAACTGCCTGCTGCGCACCCGCGACGACAAACTCATCATCGGCACCTTCGACGGCATAGGATGCCTCGACCTGCACACCATGAACTTCATCAGCCCGCTCAACGCCCGCCGCCTGCTGGCAGGCAGCGTGGTGTACAGCCTCTACGAAGATGCCTCCGGCGACGTGTGGATAGGCACCTCCGACGGGTTGAAGCAGCTCGACTGGGAGACCCTGCACATCAACGAATACTCGCGCAAAGACGGACTGCCCAACAACCTGATCTGCGGCATTCAGGCAGATGAGCATGGCAGCATCTGGCTCAGCACCGGATATGGCATCAGCCACTTCCAACCTGCCACACACACCTTCCTGAACTTCTACGCCAGCGACGGACTGCAAGGCAACGAGTTCAGCAAGCGGGCGTCATATACCGGCGCCGGCGGGCAGCTCTTCTTCGGCGGCACCGGCGGTGTCACCTACTTCTATCCGTCGGAGATAGGCATGCCCTTCCGCAAACCCAACATACGCATCACCGGCTTTTACCTGCACAACCGCTTGGTGAAGAAGGGCATGAAGTCGGGAAAATACGACATTGTCGACACCGCCGTGATGGACGCTCCGCGGTTTCACCTCTCCCACAACGACAACACCTTCGACATTGAGGTCTCTGCCATGGAGTTCTACGGGCAAGACCATATCTATTACATGTACTCCCTGAACGACGGCAAGTGGACCGACCTGCAACAGGGCATCAACCGCGTATCGTTCGGCGACCTGTCGCCCGGAACCTACCGCTTCCGCTTCAGGTCGCGTACCTACAATGCCTACTCCGACACGAAGGAGGTTACAGTCGTCATCGAACCGGCATGGTATGCCTCTACTGCTGCCAAGACCCTCTACCTACTGCTCCTGCTGCTTGCCCTCTACGGCATGGTGATGCTGGTGCGTCAGCGCATCCGCGCCCGGCAACGCATGCTCGAACATCGCCACGCCGAGCAAATCAACGAAGCCAAGCTACAATTCTTCATCAACATATCGCACGAGATACGCACACCCATGTCGCTCATCATCAGTCCGCTGCAACGCCTCATGGCTACCGACCGCGACCCGGCGCGTACCGACAACTACCGCACCATCTACCGCAATGCCGAGCGCATCTTGCACTTGGTCAACCAGCTGATGGATGTGCGCAAGCTCGACAAAGGACAGATGCACCTCCACTTCCGCCAAACGGAACTCAAGGGCTTTATCGATAATATCTACGAAATCTTCGGGCAACAGGCTGCCTCCCGTCACATCAGCCTCACCTTTGCGCCCGAAGTCGACCAAGTGCAGGCATGGATCGACCCCAAGAACTTCGACAAGGTCATTATGAACGTGCTCTCCAACGCCCTGAAGTTCACCCCCAAGGAAGGCGCCATCACCATTCGCCTGCGCACCGGCAACGACCCTGCCGCCAAGCCGCCGCTGCAAAACTACTTCGAGATAGTCATCGAAGACAGCGGCATCGGCATCCCCGACGGAGAGCGTGAGCGCATCTTCGAGCGCTTCTATCAGGTCAACAACAACTACAACAACCGATCCGTAGGCACCGGTATCGGACTGCACCTCTGCCGCTCGCTGGTAGAGCTGCACCACGGCATCATCCGCGCCGAGGCATGCCCCGACGGCAAGCCGGGCACCTGCTTCCTCATCCGCCTGCCGTTGGGCAAAGAGCATCTCACCCAAGAGGAGATTGACGACACACTGCCCCAAACCACCATCCCCGAACCGGTCGACGAGGAGGCAAAGACCGACAACCTGACCGACGATACCCCACCCGCCACCCCCTACCGACAACCCAACACCCACTATAAGATTATGGTGGTCGAGGACGACGAAGAGATACGCAACTATCTCTGCCGCGAGCTGCACAAGGATTTCCGCGTGTGCAGCTACGCCAACGGCAAAGAGGCGTTCAATGCCATCTTCACCCAATCGCCCGACTTGGTTATCTGCGACGTCATGATGCCCGAGATGGACGGCTTGACCCTGTGTCGCAAAATCAAGAAGAACGTCAGCATCAACTACCTGCCCGTGATCCTGCTTACCGCCCGCACCTGCGAAGAAGATATGCTCGAAGGAATCGACACCGGCGCCGACCTCTACCTCACCAAGCCGTTCAATATCGACATCATCCGCAAAGCCGTCCTCAACCTGATACACAACCGCGACCTGATGCGCAACAGCTTCAACGAGAACTCCGTCCCCGATGAAAACATAGACATCGACGGCAGCAACACCCTGTCGAACGACGAGTACCTGCTCAACCGCATCATGGAATCGATCAACCGCCACATCTCCGACCCGGAGTTCAGCCTCGACACCATCGCCATCGAGGTAGGTATCAGTCGCACGCATCTCTATCGCAAGCTCAAAGAACTAACAGGCTCTCCCCCTCGCGACTTTGTACGCAACATGCGCTGCAAACAAGCTGCCATGCTGCTCAAGACTCGCAAGTACTCCATCAAAGAGATTGCCGTCATGACCGGCTTCCTCAGCCAGTCGCACTTCACGTCGTCATTCAAGGCGATGTACGGAGTGGTACCCTCGCTTTATTGATACTGAACGCGGGATAAAAATTACCCCGCGTACAGTATAACCTTGCACCCAACCGTCAAAGTTTCTGCCTTCGACCGTCAAAGCTTCTGCCTTCGACCACCAAAGTTCTCGCTTTTCGATCCTTAAAAACCCCTTCATCGACTCTTAAAAAGTCCTTTTTGTCTCCCCCCAAACAAGAAATGTTAAATTATACCCCAACCCCCGTCAGAACACCTTGTGAGCGCATCTATGTTACATACACCAAAGTTTTTGTTACACACATGATACGCACAAGCAACATTTTGCAATTTAAAAGAAAGCTTCCTTAACATATTAATTCTACTTTTGCAGCAGAATTTCACCTTTATTATACTAATACTTATTTTAAGGTAATGAAAAATGTAATTAAGCAATTCAAACGAACGACGTACCTCTGTATGTTCTTGTTGTTCGCCTCCCTATCGGCGATGGCACAAGAAACCACAGTACGGGGTACAGTAGTCGACAGCAAAGGGGAATCTGTTATCGGAGCCTCTGTTCGACTCAAAGGAAATGATGCAGTAGGTACAATTACCGACATCGACGGTCACTTCACGCTAAGTGGCGTACCGGCACAGTCGACAATTGTAGTCTCTTACATCGGTATGAAAACGCAGGAAGTCAAGTTGACTCCCGGCAGAGACCTGACAATCACCCTACAGGAAGATTCCGAACTTCTGGACGAAGTGGTTGTAGTTGGCTTCGGTCAGCAGAAGAAGGAGAGCGTTGTAGGCGCCATAGCCCAGACCTCTGCCAAAGTATTGGAACGAACCGGTGGTGTCTCCAGCTTGGGACAGGCACTCACAGGTAACCTGCCGGGCGTAGTCACCATGACCACTACCGGTAAACCGGGCGAAGAAGACCCGCAGATCACCATCCGCGGCGTCAGCTCGTGGAACGGCAGCGACCCGCTGGTATTGGTCGACGGCATCGAACGTCCCATGAACAGCGTCGACATCAACTCGGTAGCCACCATCTCCGTGTTGAAAGATGCCTCTGCCACAGCCGTCTTCGGTGTACGCGGCGCCAACGGTGTCATCCTGATCACAACCAAACGCGGTCAGCAAGGGAAAGCCAACATTAATATTAATGTAAGCACTACGCTGAAGACCTACTCCAAGTTGCCCGCACTGTTAGATGCCTACGACACATTCGGACTGCGCAACAAGGTAATTGAGAGTGAATTGGGGTATACGCCTTCCTACTGGGGCGACTATCAACCCCTTGCCATCATGGACAAGTACCGTCACCCTGCCAACCTTGAAGAGTTCGAGCGTTACCCCAACGTGGACTGGGTAGACGAATTGCTGAAAGATGTAGCCACCTCTTATAATGCTAACGTGAACATATCGGGTGGTACCGACTTTGTGAAGTACTTTGCCAGCGCAGATTATCAACACGAAGGTGACATCTATAAGAAGGTAACCAACAATCGAGGATACAAACCCGGCTACGGTTACGACCGTATCAATGTGCGTAGCAATCTCGACTTTAACCTGACCAAGACCACCAAACTCAGTGTCAATTTATCAGGATCGCATGCTGTAACCAGAGGCGTCAACAACTATGCTTATGAATACACCGTATGGGCAGCCTTCTACGGCGTGGCGCCCGATGCCTTCCGCCCCAAATATAGCGACGGCACTTTCGGCTTCTACTACCCTAGCCCTACACAAGCATCTGCTAACTCCATGTTAGATATTAGCGTGAACGGTATAGGCTATAATACCAATGACCGCCTCAACACCGACTTCACCCTCGTACAGAATTTAGACTTCCTTCTTAAAGGTCTATCCGTACAGGGACGCCTCGCTTTCGACAATGCATTTCAAGAAACCGGTCGCGGTATTGACGATACTAACGATTGGGAAGATAATCCCCAAAAATGGATTGATCCCAACACTGGTATAGAATACAGCAATGTAACATTGGATAGCAACAACAAATTTGACTATCAAAATAACATTGCATGGTTGACCGGCGCCGGTTCGGTAAACAATGGCGCTACCTATCGTCGTCTCAACTACTCGGCACAGGTTAACTGGGCTAATACCTTCGGTGCACACTCGGTAAGTGCCATGGGTAACTTTAGTCGCGAACAGTACGCCTCGGGTAGCCAAGAGCCGTTCTATCGGGAGAACTGGGTATTCCGCGGTACGTATGATTATGCCAAACGTTATCTATTAGAATATAACGGTGCATACAACGGTTCCGAACGATTTGCTCCCAAATATCGTTTTGCCTTTTTCCAATCGGGCGCACTCGGATGGACAGTAAGTGAAGAGCCTTGGTTCAAAAAGCTTAATCTGAAATGGTTTAATTACCTAAAATTCAGAGGTTCTTATGGTGAAATTGGTGATGACAACGTTTATCAACGTTGGCTCTTTCAAGACATATGGGCAACTGGAGGTGGCTTCTGGCAAGGGATTACCGGTGTTAGCTCTAATGCCAGCCCCTATGCCGGTTATTATGAATCACAAATAGGTAATCCCGATGTACATTGGGAAACAGCAAAAAAATTGGATATAGCAGCCGAGTTTGGACTTTTCGACGGCGTAATTACTGGTTCGGTAGACTTTTTCAGCGAACGCCGCAAAGACATTCTGCTGACAGGATCCAACCGCGCCATTCCGTCATACTTTGGTGCTACGGCTCCTACTGCCAACTTAGGCAAAGTAAATAGCCAAGGATACGAAATCGAAGTACGCTGGACTAAACAACTCAACCGCGACTGGCGTCTGTGGGGTAATGCCGCACTAACCCATGCTACCAATAAAGTTATCGCAGCTGATGACCCAAAATTGATGCCCGAATATCAAAAGAAGAAAGATAAGGCTATCAACCAGACCAACTCCTATGTGGACAAAGGTTACTATAATAACTGGGACGAACTTTATGGAAGTACTGCTCATGATTCTAATGATGATACACGTATGCCTGGTAACTATATCATCTTGGACTACGATGCTGACGGTATTATTTCTTCATTAGACAACATTCCTTACGGATATACCGGTGTACCTCAGAACACCTTCAATGCGCAAATCGGATTCGACTACAAGGGTTGGAGTTGCTTTGTGCAGTTCTACGGTGTAAACAACGTAACCCGCTACGTAGGTACACAGAGTTTAACTCAATATCGTGACATTGCTTTCGATGAAGGTTCTTATTGGTCGAAAGACAACATGAATGCCGACGTACCTTTGCCACGCTGGGGAACACAAGTAAGTGCTTACACTCCTGGCACCCGTTATCTGTACGACGGTTCATACGTGCGCTTGAAGTATGCCGAAATCTCCTATACGTTCGATGCAACCAGCTGGATCAAACGAGTAGGACTGAACAGCCTGAAAGTATTTGCCAACGGCAACAACCTCTTCTTGTGGACAAAGATGCCCGACGACCGCGAATCAAACACCGGCGGAAACTCCTCCTACCCGACAGCGCGTCGCTTTAATTTAGGATTAAGAATAACATTATAATCTTAGGAATACGATGAAGACAAAATTCATACACTATCTGCTTTGCGGAATAGCATCCCTTATGCTCGGTCTCACATCCTGCACGGATTATTTAGACAAAGCACCGGAATCGGATATTGCGCCAGACGATACCTATAAAAACTTTAGCAACTTCCAAGGGTTTGTTGAAAGAATGTATCAAGTCATCCCCGACATAGCCAAAGCTTACTGGGTATCCTCCTTTAACTGGGGCGAAGATGAAGTGATAACCACCGGTAACGGCGAATACCTTTTTGGTAACAGTGTAGACCGTGGTAACTACCGCGACTACTTCAATGGTGGTACAACTCAAACTTCATGCTTTATCGACCGCAACTGGACTGTAGGCGGTGATAAGATGTCAAAAGCTGTTTGGGGTGGATCGTGGTACGCCATTCGCATCGCCAATATGGGTTTGGCTGCCTTGGAAGAGGGTAAAATGATTGATGCCACACCTGCCGAACGCGATATTATAAAAGGTCAACTTCTATACTGCCGCGCATGGTTCTACTTTCAACTCACCAAATATTGGGGTGGACTTCCCTACATCACAGACGTACTGTTGCCCGAAGAGCAATATTTGCAACAACCACGCGAGACTTATCGCGAGAATGCCGAGAAAATGGCAGCAGACTTCAAAGCAGCAGCCGAATTACTCCCGATAGATTGGGATCAAACGGAAATTGGACTTCGTACTGCCAATAACAATGCTCTTCGTCCGAATAAGATTTGGGCACTCTCCTATTTAGGAAAGACCTATCTCTATGCAGGAAGCCCATTGATGGTAAATGGAATTAATGGTCCCAGAACCTACGATGCAGAAATGTGCAAAAAAGCAGCCGACACATTTGGTGAGGTACTGACAATGGTAGAAAGTGGACAAACTCAATACTCGTTAGTTCCCTTCGAAGATTACCACACGCTGTTCTATACAATACAACAAAACTGGTTAATGCCGGGCGGAACCGAAGCTATTGTACGTAGTCAAACTTATGGCGCTGATTCGCACTGGAGACAAGCGAACTCCTACCAAATATCACTTATGGCACAAGGCGACGGAATCATCTTGCTTCCTTCAGCTAACTATGTAAACTACTTTGGTATGGCAAACGGTCGTCCACTCGCCGACGGAGCTTCCGGCTTCGATAAGAATCACCCTTGGAAAGACCGTGATCCGCGTTTCTACAGCAATTTCGTCTACGATGGAATAAAAGTAGTATCAGGTACCATTCAAAATCCGGATCAAGAAGTGTACAGATATGCCAACCTATACAGTGGTAACCCATATTGGCGTGCAGACCCCACTTCTACGAGCCGTACCGGTTATCTGAATTACAAATTCGTTCCGCTGGCCGCTAACGCATGGGATCAGAATTGGGGGTATAGCTATGCTACTCACATACACTTATCATGGCTACGTTTGGCAGATGTCTATCTGATGTATGCCGAAGCTGCTGCACAAGGTTACGGCGGCGCAATAGGTAAAAGTAGTACTTACACAGGAACTGCTGCCGATGCTATTAACGTAATTCGCGACCGTGCTGGTGTAGGACACGTAGCCGACGAATATCTGACTTCAACTGAAGCTTTTATGGGCGAAGTGCGTCGCGAACGCGCCGTAGAGTTAGCTTTCGAAGGTCACCGCTTTACTGACCTGCGCCGCTGGCTACTGCTTACAGAGTATCCCTATAACGTTAAGACTAGCCAAGAATTCGACCGTGTAGGAGAGTTTAACCCTGATGCCGACCCCAAAGAGGCAGAAGTACGCAACTTCCGCGAAGAACCTCTTATTACGCGCAACCTGTCGAGCAAACACTATTGGCTACCTCTAAAAACAGCTGACGTGAGTATGTACCCCGAGTTCTATCAAAATCCGGGCTGGTAAACATTTGAACACCTTTAAACAAAGATTACAATGAAACATATATATAAAGGACTCGCATTTTGTGCCGCATTCGCTTTCGGCTCTATGCACGCGTTTTCCCAAAATTTGGGAATAGACCCTGCATTGGACTTGATGAGCGATTCGTCTAAAGTGCAGGTTGCATTCCGCACTGCTGATCAACAAGATCTTATGGGAGGTATCTCTGTGATCAACGTAGCCGACTTGACGAAGAAAGCCTATACCACTTATAGTTTGGATTTCGTTGAAAACGTAGTAGGTGGCGTAAACGGCAATATATGGGGTATGGACGGATATCTGGTTGTGGTAGACGGTATGGTACGCGATGCCAACAACGTGCTCCCCACCGAAATCCAACAGATCACCATTCTCAAGGGAGCGGCAGCAGTAGTACTTTACGGTAGCCGCGCATCGAAAGGTGTGATTCAGATCACCACCAAACGTGGACAAACAGGACCTATCAGCATCAACATCACTGCCAATACCGGTATGTTTGTACCCAAATCGTACCCCAAGTATCTCGGATCAGCTGAGTACATGACACTCTACAATGAGGCACTTCTTAACGACGGTGACCCCATTAAATACTCTGCCGAAACGATATACAATCATGGCTCGGGTGAAAATCCCTATCGTTATCCTAACTTGGATATGTACTCATCGGACTTTCTGCGCAAGATGTACAATCGCTCGGAAGCTATCGCCGAAATCAGCGGCGGCAACCAACGCGTGAAGTATTATACTTCGACCGGATACTATCGCGAATCAACAGTACTAAAAGTGGGCAATGCTGCTGACAATTACATCAGTCGCTTCTTCGTGCGCGGTAATGTTGACATGAAGTTACACGATTTGGTCACCGCACAAGCCGATGCCAATGTAACCTTCTATGATTCATATACAGCTGCCGGTAATTGGTGGGAGAATGCCTCGACTATTCTTCCCGACCGCATAGCGCCTCTTATTCCTCTGAGCTATATTGAGGAGGGAGATATCAACACATGGAATGCCATCAATACGAGTAACTACATCGTTGACGGAAAGTATTTTTTGGGTGCAACGCAGCTCGATATGACCAATCCGATAGCCGATTCGTATGCCGGAGGTGACAGCAAATATGTAAGTCGTCAGTTCCAATTCAATACACGGTTTGATGTAAACTTGCATCCTTTGTTGCAAGGTCTCTTTTTCCGTGCTAAGTATGGTATTGACTATGCCTCGACATACAATCAGGGCTATACAAACAGCTATGCCACGTTTACACCGACATGGACAAACTATGGCGGTCACGACATGATTGCATCGGTCAACTCTTATGGAACTAAGGATAGAAAAAGTGGTGTTGAGACTATAAGCAACTCGGCATATCGATATACCTACAATATATCAATGCAGTTCGACTATAATCACACGTTCAATACCGACCACAATGTATTCGGTATGGTGGTTGCTAATGCTTGGCAGACTCAGCAGAGCGGACAATATCATCGCATCACCAATGTAAACATGGGCTTTCAGGCTTCATATAACTATAAGCACAAGTACTATGTAGACTTTAGCGCTGCCTTGCCCTACTCTGCCAAGTTGCCTATCGCCAACCGTCTCGGCTTCTCTCCCACCGTCACATTGGGCTGGCGTCCGGTGAAAGAAGATTTCTTTGCCAATACTGCTTTCGACGATCTGATGATTACGGCATCCGCTGGGATCATAGAGCAGGACTTAGACATCACCGACCCGCAAAATGGTGGAATGGGCTACTATCTCTACCGACCGGTATTACAACGCGGCGGGTGGTATTCGTGGGCTGACTTGGGTGGTGAGGCTGCTACCGAATTTCAACGTGGAGACAATCCCGACATGACGTTCATCAAACGAAAAGAGATCAATGTAGGCTTGCGCGGATCGTTATGGAACAAGTTGATCACCTTCGACCTGAACTACTTCACCAACCAAATGGATGGTGGTTTGGCACGCGTATCGTCACTCTACCCCAACTACTTTACGCAGGTAGGCTACCCCACATCGTCTATCATCCCCATTGTGAACTACAACAAATACAACCGTTCGGGCTTCGATTTCAGCGTTTACCTCAACAAGAAAATCAGCGAAGTAGACCTGACATTGGGTGTGAGCGGTATGTATTACACCACTGAGATAGCCAAACAGGACGAATCATATGCCGATGCCTATCAAACCCGTATCGGTCGTCCGATCAATGCTATTTGGGGCTTGGAAAGTGAAGGCTTGTTCAATAGCCAATCCGATGTAGATGCTGCACCCGCACAAACATTCGGTGATGTACGACCGGGCGACATCAAATACAAAGATCAAAATGGCGACGGCAGTATCAACAATCAAGATGAAGTATTCTTGGGGCGTTCGGACATTCCATTCCGTTTGGGCGTAAACCTCAGTATGAAATGGCGTAACTTCACCCTCTTTGCTATGGCAAACGGCTACTTCGGAGGCTATGGGTTGAAAAACAGCAATTACTATTGGGTAGACGCTCAAGATAAATACAGTGAAGTAGTACGCAACCGTTGGACACCAGAAACGGCAGCTACGGCAACCTTCCCGCGTCTAACGGCCAAAAGTGGGACAAATAATTTCCGCAACTCCGACTATTGGATGTATAAGAGCGATCGTTTCAACCTGTCGCAAGTACAACTTACTTATGACTTGCCGAGAAACGTACTGCAAGGAACCTTCGTAAAAGGCGTAAGTGTTTACGTAAGTGGATACAATCTGCTTACCATTTCCAAAGAGCGCAAGCATTTGGAGTTGAACGTGGGAAGTGCCCCGCAAACACGCTTCTACAATTTAGGTGTAAAAGGCACATTCTAATCTGTATAATCTGCTAAAATGAAAATCATCATGAAGAAGATAAAGAAAATAGCAATACTTGCACTGATGGTGCCTGTACTCTCTGCTCTGACCGGATGCGACGATTTGTTCAATCCAGCCATAGAGAATCAAAAGGAGACCGGTAATCTATACACAATGCCTGCATGGACAGCGGGATTACTGGGACATGCATACATTAGTAATCCGCTTGGGTCATGGCAATTCAACGATGTCGCAACTGACGATGCCGTATCTAATGATCCCGGTAATAACTACCGCCTTATGGCTGGTGGCGCCTGGCGCTCCGACAATAACCCGATGGATCGCTGGCAATATCTGCGTGCCTCATGGCAATATTTGAATCAGGTTATTGCTATGGCAGATGATGTACATTGGGCTAACGACCCTATTGTAGCTGAACTTTTCCGTCAACGTATGAAAGGCGACGCTTACGGCATGCGTGCTCTCTACATGTATCACCTATTGATGAATCATGCAGGTTATGCTGCCGACGGAACATTGCTCGGTATTCCCATCCTGACAGAACCAGAAACTGTTACATCTGAATTCAATTTACCGCGAAATACCTTCCAAGAGTGTCTCGCACTACTTAATAGTGATGTAGAAACAGCTATCGAATTGTTACCCGAAGATTACGGAGCTATCAATTCTGAAAGCGTTGTGCCCGCAAAATACAAAGCTCTCGGTGCTACAGCTGCTCAATACACCCGTGTATTCGGCGACAATGCCAAGAATCGCATGAGTGCCCGCATTGCCCGTGCCGTTCGCGCTCAGGCAGCATTAATGGCAGCTAGTCCGGCATACAACAACGCTTCCGGTGTAACTTGGGAAGAAGCCGCTAACCGCATGGCGGAAGTATTAGACGGATTGGGTAGTGATCCGGTAAGTAAGATTGACCCTACCGGAAACAGATGGTATGAAAACAGCAAAACTATCAGTGAAATGGTAGGTGGTACAAACCCCTTAGAGGTTCTGTGGCGTTCCAACAAGGAAGAAAGCGCATCATTGGAACAAGACAACTTCCCCCCTACCCTCTTTGGCAGAGGACGTATCAACCCTACCCAAAATTTAGTAGATGCTTTTCCCATGCTAAATGGCTATCCTATCACTGATGCTTCCAGCCAATACAATGCCGCAAGCCCATACAGCAACCGTGACCCGCGTCTTGATCTCTACATTCTTCGCAATGGCGGAACTGCCGGTAAAGACAACACGGTTATTGTTACCGCTGCCGATGGAACAACCAACGATGGCTTAGGTAAAGCGGTCACCTCTACCCGTACCGGTTACTATATGAAGAAATTGTTGTGCCAAACGGTAAATGCCAATCCTAATTCAACGACCAATCAGTATCACTACAAACCATTCATTCGCTATACCGAAATATTCCTGAGTTATGCCGAGGCTGCCAATGAAGCGTGGGGACCGACAGGAACAGGTGGTCATAGCTATTCGGCTTACGATGTGATTAAAGGAATCCGCAAACGCGCCGGCATCGGACTTGACAATGGTGATGCTTATTTAGAGTCCATCAAGGGTGACCAAGTCAAAATGCGTGCATTGATTCGTAACGAACGTCGTTTGGAACTCTGTTTCGAGGGATTCCGTTTTTGGGATCTTCGCCGCTGGAAAGCAGATATTACCGAAACAGCTACCGGCATGAGTATCACCGGAACTACCTACACTATGTTACCCAGCGTAGAACAACGTGCCTATAAAGATTATATGTACTACGGTCCGATTCCCTACTCTGAAATACTGAAATTTAGCAATCTAATTCAGAATGAGGGTTGGTAATCCTTATCTAACGATTAATAAAAAGACACAATGAAAAAAGTATTTATACTATCATTACTGACCCTCGCCGGTCTCTCTTTCAGCGGTTGCCACAACGGCGACTGGGAGTTCCCGAACTATGAATATAGTGCGGTGTACTTCTCCTATCAAAGCCCTATACGTACCATTTGTTTGGGTGAGGATGTATTCGACACTACGCTCGACAACCTACATCAATGTCAAATCATGGCAACCATCGGCGGCGTGTACGATAACACCAAGGACATTGATATAGACATCCGTGTAGACAACTCGTTGTGTAACAACATCGTGTTTGCCAATACGGGGGTCGACATCGTACCGATGCCAACTAATTACTACTCACTTTCGTCGGACAGCCGGATTACTATTCCTAAAGGGAAAATGTTAGGAGGTGTCACAGTACAGCTTTCAGACGCATTCTTTGCCGACGCCAAAGCATTGACAACCAACTATGTCATCCCCATAGTAATGACAAATGTGACAGGTGCGGATACCATTCTAGCAGGTAAACCACTGGTCAGCAATCCCAACCGCGTAGATGTTAATGATTGGGATGTATTGCCGAAGGATTACATTCTCTACGCCGTGAAATACATCAACAAATACGATGCAAACTACCTGCGCCGTGGCAAAGATGTATATAGCGGTGCGCAAACCGGTACCGTAATCCGTCACAATCAATATGTTGAAAAAGACGAAGTAATTGACGCCATCACTACCCGTTCTCTCAACACCATCGCTTGGGCGTATGATGCAAAAGATCCCGACGGTAACATCATCGACTGCACACTGCTCATTACATTCAATGAAAATGGTGAATGTACCATATCTTCCGACTCGGAAGGTGTGATAGCAAACGGTAGCGGCAAGTTTGTGGCCAAAGGTGACAAAAACAGCTGGGGCGCCCAAGACCGCGATGTACTCTATTTGGACTACACACTGCAGCATCATGGCATCACCTGCGCCGCTACCGATACCCTCGTAGTACGCGATCGCGGCATGAAAGCCGAGTGGTTCGCTGTGGCAGCAAAATAATAAATAAGAAACAGTTATGAAACATCTATCTTATATTTTAGGAGCTTTCCTTATCACAACTGCCGCGCTGACATCGTGTGCCGATAACACTCCGCTGTCGTTCGAGGTAACTGATAAGCCGACTTCCATAGCCGATATGGAGTATCTGAACAACTACGATGCTTTGAAATCATACGTTGACCGCACAACCAATCCCAATTTCAAATTGGGGACGGGCGTCGACGTTAATGACTACAACACATTAGGTTATGCCTATCGTGTCAGCAACACCAATTTTGACGAAGTAACGGCTGGTAATGCCATGAAGTATGGCTCGGTAGTGAAAGATAATGGTACCATGATTTTCGATCCGGTAGAAACCTTCGTAAAGACAGCTAAAGCAGCCGGTGTTAGCATCTATGGACATACATTGGTGTGGCATGCCCAACAGAATCTCAAATATCTAAAGAGCTTAATTGCCGACAAACCTGTGGAAGGAGATTCCGGTACCGAATGGGTACAATTATTAACTAACGGCGATTTTGAAAGCAGCAATGTTGGTGCCTGGTTAGTAAACAATAGTGGATCCGGAGAAAGGAAAGAAGGTACAGGTGTAGACGGAAGTGCAGGGTTTGCAGTAACTAATCCGACAGCACAAGATCTTTGGAGTTCACAATTTGTAGCTGTATTTACAGAGCCGGCACCTATTGGGGCAAAGTACAAATATTCATTTAAAGTTCGTGCTGACGTGGCTTGCAATGTACATACACAAGGACATTCCACGGTGGGAACCATGATGCAATGGAGTCCAATACCCGACTTACCGGTAACCACCGAATGGCAAACATTTGAAGGGGAAGCTACTGTGACTGGTACTGAGCCATGGCAAGCATTTGTATTTGACTTGGGAGGAACAGCCACAACTTACTATTTCGATGACATGTCAATCGAATACGAAAAACAATTGGAAACCTCTTGGTGGGAAAACATCGTAACAAACTCTGATTGCGAAAGCAATGATAGAGGGTCTTATACCGTAGCCGAAGGTGGAGGGGCACAAGGACCTCCTACATTCAGCGGTCCGGGTACCGGTGCCGACGGTATAGGGCGTGCAATTGTAGTTAAGTCTGGTGCCAGCCATGTGAATACATGGGATACGCAGTTCTTTGTGACAGTGGATCATGTATTTGAAGCCGGCGAAGGTTTCCATTTTAGTATGAAAATGAAAGCTGATAAAAATGTTACTCTTGAAGCACAAGCCCATAACGGTCCTGGAGGTTATCTTCACTGGTCTATCGTTGGAAGTCCAAGTGTTACAACCGAATGGCAAGAGTATACATATAACGGGACTGTACCCGATGCAGCTGCCGGTATGAATACTATCGCTTTCAACTTGGCGATGTCGGACAACACTACTTACTATTTTGACGATATCATTTGGGAAATAGAACGCACAGGAGGTATACCGCTCACCCCTGAAGAGAAAGCCGACACCCTGACTTGGGCGATGAACAACTGGATTTCAGGCATGATGATAGCTACCGACGGTTACGTCACTGCTTGGGATGTAGTAAATGAACCGCTTTCGGGTGCCGACAGCGACGGAGACGGTTTATACGATCTGCAATCGGCTTCTAATGGAGATGCTAAGAATAATTTCTACTGGCAAGACTATCTCGGTCCCGACTACGTTCGTATCGCTGTGAAATCGGCTCGTGAGAACAGCACTGTTCCCTTGAAGCTCTTTGTCAACGATTACAATCTCGAATCGGATTGGGATGACAACGGTAAGCTCAAGAGCCTCATTGAATGGATTAAACGCTGGGAAAGCGATGGAATAACCCAAATCGACGGTATCGGCACGCAAATGCACGTATCTTACTATCTGAATCCTACCGTACAAGCCAGCAAGGAAGCTGCCATTACAAAGATGTTTGAACTACTGGCTTCCAGCGGCAAACTCATCAAGATTTCGGAGTTGGATATGGGTATTGTTGATGCGAACGGCAATGACATCATGACCCCTGACGTAACCGATGAGCAGGCAAGAGGTATGGCTAAGTTTTATAACTTCATCATCAAGGAGTACTTCAGGCTTATTCCGGCTAATCAACGCTACGGCATTACGCAGTGGGCTTCCACAGACAGCCCCACAGATAGCGGTTGGCGCGCCGGTCAGCCTATCGGTCTATGGACGACCAATTATAGTACCCGCAAGCACACCTACGGCGGCTTCGCCGACGGACTTGCCGGAGTAGATTATCCGTCAAAACAATAATAGAACAAAACTATTATAGTCTAAGTATATCATAAACCATGCGTGTAGAGGCGCAAGCGCAACAACCTTGCGTCTCTACACCTTACAAAATCAAAACATATAATCATAGCATATAATTACACAAAACAAACAAGTTCAATAGGCTATTATTAGATTAGGTAAATTGTTGTTTTTCAGTTGAGGGCAAGGAGGATTGATACCACTCCTTGCCCTCTTGTTCTTTTTGTGCCTATCCACAATCATAGGGGTATTACGTTCGGGCAATCAATCTTTCATACATCCTATCGGCACCACCAAGACGCCATCTTCTCTGCGGTATGCATATTGCCCGCCCGTAAGCACCAACAGAAACGACGGTTCGCCCAGCTTCACTTCCGAGTTTGGCGCTGTTTCACTTCCGAGTTTGGCGCTGTCTCACTTCCGGATTTGGATTACTTATTCAGATACCTGTCAAGAGCCAAAACGTAGTGAGAAGCACTTCTGTATTTGCTTTCACCAGAAGTTTTTATGAGTCAGTGCCGGCTGTAGCTAAAGATAGCGTTGTAAAATAAGGCTCTATAACGTTTTGAATGGGTAATGATTTGGCCCAACTTTCCCACTTTGAGAAATTTTCAAAAAGTTTTCCTCGTCACAGGTATGCCAGCCGTTGATTGGTTCTCCAAAAGCCAATGTAGAACACAGTAAAGTTATTTTTTAGGTGTAGC
>JAISIN010000096.1 GCA_031262085.1 Prevotellaceae bacterium | reverse complement strand
GATAACCGAAAAATAACTTGTATTATCTGATTGAGCATCTATAATAATTATATCTTTGCAGGGCAATCTCGGATGTAAGAATCATGCTATAATCATATCGATGCGATGGAAAAGAAATTGGAAAAGAAATTGGAAAAGAAATTTTATGCGTTATCCCCCACGAATCAGGCAGCAAATGCAGCTGACTACTATGATGCGCTGGATTGGGCTTTGTTGAGTAAAGATGCCCAAGACAATTTGCTACACCAAGATGCGCAGGTTAGGAATATTGCTTTAACCGGTCCGTATGGATCGGGGAAGAGTAGTATCCTTAAAACATACGAAAAAAAGAAAGAGGAAGAGGAATGTAAAGACTTGCATTTCCTTTATATATCGTTGGCTCAGTTCTGCGAGTACAAAGAGAAAACGGAAAAGGCGGGCGAACCTACGCCCTCAAGTACCGATGGGAAGGCTTTTCGGGATGGAGAGAATAGCCTCAAAGATTCAAAAAGAAAGGTAGATACAGAAGGAAATAAGGAAGAAAAAACGACCGAGAATGCAACAGAGAACGAGACAGACATAGAGAAAGGGAGCGAGTTGCAAACGGGAGGTGGAAAAGGCGAGGTAAAGGAGGAGACAAAGACGACAGCCGAGACGGAACCAACGGCGGATAAAGAAAAGAAGCTTCGTTTGATAGAACTGAGCATCCTTCAGCAATTGTTCTATCGGGAGAGCAATGAGACGCTGCCACGTTCAAGGTTTAAGAAAATAGATAGTGCTGAAAAGACAATAAGTGGATGGGATATTGCTGTTCTCATCGTATGTGTATTAGTACTCCTACTGTTTTCACGATTTAATGCAACCAACATAAATGGTTTTGTAACTTCAATCGAAGGTGCATTGAACTTAGACTCGTGTGCTATGATGTGGTGTCGGATCATAGTACTCAGCATTGCCTTTATGATTGTATTAGTGGCTGTGTGGAGATTGGTTGCGAAAGTAATGAAAATTATATCAAAGGTAAAGATCGGTCGTTTCAACTTCAAACACATGGGTATAGAGGGAGGAATAGAGCTTGATTCCGAAAACATGAGCAAATCGATCTTGAATAAGTATCTGGATGAGATTCTCTATTTCTTTGAGGTAACGGAGTATAATGTGGTCGTGATAGAAGATTTAGACAGATTTCATAACACCGAGATATTCTCCAAATTGCGCGAACTCAATTCGCTGATCAACGAATACGAAAAGGTAAAAGCAAAAAAGCCTAACGTTGTCTTTATCTATGCCCTCTGCGACGAATTCTTTCAAGGCAAAGAGAGAACCAAGTTCTTCGACTTCATTATTCCGGTGATGCCGGTGGTGAGTGCGAATAATTCGGATGAGAAGTTGGAAGAGGCTCTTTTGGGTAGTACCCCCCAAAAGACCGAAAAGCCAAAGGTAACGTCAATGGAGGATTCAGAAGAGAGTTTGAAAAAACTAATAAAGGACTTATCTCTCTATATAGATGACATGCGATTGTTGCATAATGTCATCAATGAATACCAGATATATCGTAACCTGATTACGAAAGAAGGACTAATTTCAAGTAAATTGCTGGCTGTGATTCTATATAAGAATCTTTATCCGGATGATTTTGGCGATCTGCTGCGCGATAAGGGTATCTTGTATAAAGCCATAATGAAATATGCTGAATCAAAGGCTCAGAAGAAAGATATTACAATGAATGATATTTATACTGCCGAGCCGGACAGCGCGGAAGAATGGCAGAGGTCACTCATTTTTTCACTGTTACAGAATAAGTATATTGATGAGGATTATTCAGATTATATACATGGGGGAGATTTATCTAAGAACGATAAGCTGTTTCTCTCTCATATTTCTAATAAAGCTTTCCCAATCAAAGGGTTTGAACATCCTTTGAATAATATAGCTGTTTTGATGGAAAGAATTCCTGAGGAAGAGTTTACTAAGGAGTATATACTGAATTATAGATTAGTGGATTATCTGTTGGCTCTTGCCACTGCCAATCGGTTTAGCGAACAAAGAGAAAGCATCTTCATACTTATGTCGAATCAATCTAAAGACTCTATCGACTTCGTGAATGGGTTTATTGAACGAGAAAGGTCTGATCTTAGGCGATTCTATGAGGAGATAAAGAAGCATTGGAATGGTAATATATTGGAAGATAGTACTATCAAAGAGTATAATAGGGATAAGTTATTGGCTGTCGTAGGAACAGTAGATGAGAAAAAGAAACGCCAAGAGGAGTATAAGGAACGATTAAAGCAGCAAGGACAAGACATTGTTTTCGAAGACTCAGAGCTTAAAAGTCTTGAGATGGTTTTTGTAAAGGGCGGAACTTTTCGGATGGGTAGTACCGAAGAGCAAGGAAGCGATGCTTACGACCATGAAAAGCCCGTTCACGAAGTCACCTTATCTGATTTTTCCATCGGAAAGTACGCGGTAACGCAAGCGCAATGGGCAAAAATTATGGGAAACAACCCATCATATAACGCTCAAGGAAGAAACTATCCCGTAGAGCGTGTGAGTTGGGATGATGCCCAAGAATTCTGTAAACGCCTGAATATGCTCACCGGCAAGAGTTATCGCCTGCCTACCGAGGCTGAATGGGAGTATGCTGCCAGAGGAGGCAACGTGAATAAGGGTTATAAGTATAGTGGCAGTAATAATCTTAATGAAGCGGGTTGGTATAACAAGAATAGTGACGTAACCACGCATCCCGTCGGACAAAAGACATCCAACGAACTTGGCATTTATGATATGAGCGGCAATGTATGGGAGTGGTGTTCTGATTGGTATGGTGAATATCCTGCTATCCCTCAGACGGATCCTTCAGGTTCTTCGTGGGGTTCTTACCGCGTGCTTCGCGGCGGCTGCTGGGACAGCAGCGCCCGGAATTGCCGCTCTGCCTATCGCAACCGTCACGGCCCCGGCAGCCACGACTACCGCTACGGGTTCCGGGTAGTCGCATCCGCGCCCCTTTAGTTTACTGCGTTGACTTCTGTCTTTGTTTTAAGCTGTCTGGCGAGCCTGCCTAAAGGCGAAGCGCGAGCAAAAGGGCAGGCGAGTATTCCCGACCGCCGAAGGCGGTCGATTTTTTTTTTTAAAAAAAGGGGTATCTGCCTAAGCGACTCCGACCGTGTACTTCTACTCCGTTCTGTGAGTACTTTGTACCAAAAAAAGACGGAGCGACAAACTAACGCTCCGTCTTCTTTGATAAGTTCAGTCTAAAAAGTGCCGAACGAGCGGTCTAAAAAGTGCCGAACGGGCGGTCTAAAAGTTGCCGAGCGAGCGGTCTAAAAGTTGCCGAGCGAGCGGTCTAAAAAGTGCCGAGCGAGCGGTCTAAAAAGTGCCGAACGAGCGGTCTAAAAAGTGCCGACTGCTCGTAACCTGAAAAACCTATCTTTTATTCCTATCTACAAAGATTACCCGCATAAATCGCGTAACTTTGAGGAACTGTCGCGTCTCCTATTTAGTAGGATTTTGAGAATCGTGTCGTTTGGAACGATAAAGATTTTGAGAATCGTGCGTATTTAGCGGATAAAGATTTTGAGAATCGTGTATCTATCATTACTTTTGCGCCTGATAACCCATATAATGACAGATGATTTTCAAACGGAAAATATATGAGGAACTGCGACGATGGAAACAGGAGGATGACGGACGCACTGCCATCCTGATAAAAGGTGCCCGTCGTGTAGGTAAATCTACCATTGCCGAAGCGTTTGCCAAGAATGAGTATGAGACTTACATACTGATTGACTTTGCCGAAAGTTCGGATGAAGTGCGCGCCCTTTTCAACGATGTATCTAATCTGAATTTCATATTCATGCGGTTGCAGATGATTTACGGGGTGGAATTGAAAGAGCGCAAGTCTGTGATTATCTTCGACGAGGTGCAGCAAGCTCCCAAGGCGAGGCAGGCCATAAAGTACTTGGTGAAAGACCATCGGTATGACTATATTGAAACCGGCTCGCTTATATCTATCCGAAAGAACATAGAAGGCATCCTTATTCCGAGTGAAGAGGTGGAGGTCAATATGTATCCGATGGATTACGAGGAGTTTAAATGGGCTTTAGGCGATTCCGTATCCGTGCCTATTCTTGCGCGGTGCTTCGCCGGAAAGAGATCGCTGGGCGATGCTGCCAACCGCTCTCTGATGCGCGACTTCCGTCTGTATATGCTTGTTGGAGGAATGCCGCAGTCGGTTTTCGCCTATATAGAGACCAACAACATGGAAAAAGTAGACCGAGTGAAACGGACGATTATCAGCCTTTATGAAAAGGACTTCAACCGGATAGATCCGACGGGAAATGCTTCCAAACTGTTTCACCGGATACCGGCAGAGCTTAATCGTAATGCCGGTAGATACCTGACGTGGAGCGCGACGAACGGAGCACGCTCCGGTGGTTTGTCCGAAACCATTGCGGAGATGCGGGAGTCGATGGTCATCAACATGGCACACCACGCAAACGACCCGAGCGCAGGCATGGCGTTGCATCATGCCCCTGAACGCTATAAAATGTATGTTGGCGACACCGGACTGTTTGTTACGCTCGCTTTTTGGGATAAGACGTTCACGGACAACATCATTTACGAGAAGTTGCTCGGCGACAAATTGAGTGCCGACCTCGGATATGTTTATGAAAACATGGTGGCGCAGATGCTGAAAGCTGCCGGTCATGAGCTTTACTACTACACCTTCCCCACCGACAGCGGCAAGCACAACTATGAGATAGATTTTCTCATTGCCGATGGCGACAAGGTCAGCCCGATTGAAGTCAAATCGTCGGCATACAAGGCACATGCTTCGATGGATGCCTTTTGCCGAAAGTTCTCTTCGCGAATAAAAAACAAGTATATCGTTTACACAAAAGATATGCGTAAGGAAGAGGAGGTACTGTATCTTCCTGTATATATGACGATGTTTCTGTGATGTTTCAGTTTCAGGGCAACTGCATCACTCCTTATTCGTCATCATCCCCAGCACCATACGGTCGGTTTCGTTCATGCCTTCGGAGCCGATGCGGGCGAGGTTGCGGATGCTCAGGTCGACGTTGTCTTCGATGATGCCTTCGACGGAGGTGACGCTCTTCTGCTCCATGGCGAGCATGGCAGAGAGCATGGCGGTGGAGACGCCGCTGCTCACTTTGAGGGCGCAGCCGGGCTTGGCGCCGTCGCAGATCATGCCGGTGAGGTTGGCAATCATGTTTTGGGCGGCGAAGGAGATTTGGCGGTAGTCGCCGCCCATGAGGTAGGTGATGCCGCAACTGCTGCCGGTGGCGGCTACGACACAGCCGCAGAGCGCCGAGAGGCGTCCCATGTGCTGCTTGATGTAGATGGCGGTGAGGTGGCTTAGGATGAGGGCGCGGGTGAGCTGCTCCTCGGTGGCGCCGTGGTCTTCGGCGTAGACGACGACGGGCAGGGTGGCAGAGATGCCTTGGTTGCCGCTGCCCGAGTTGCTCATCACAGGGAAGGGGGCGCCTGCCATGCGGGCATCGCAGGCGGCGGAGGTGTAGGAGAGGATGTGGAGGAAGCTGCTGTTGGTGCTGTTGCCGCTCGTGCCCTGTATGCGGGCAAGGGTGTTGCCGAGGGCATGACCGTAGTGACCGTCGGCGAGCGAGCGTTCGGCGGCGGCTTTGTTCAGGCGGCGGGCTTCGAGGATGAAAGCGATCTCGTCGAGGGGGGCGGTGGTGGCAAAGTCGTAGACGCGGCGCAGGGTGAGCGCGGGTTCGTCGGAGGGGTTGGCGGCGGTGGCGGTGGACTGCTTGTCGAGCAAGACTTCACCGTCGCGGGCTATATATATAAAGGTGGTGTGTCCGCCGCTGATGATGGCGCGGGCGTCGTGTCTGTCGGCGCGGCAGACAACCTCGATATAGAGCTTCTCGGTAATGCCCTCTTTCAGGGCGATGCGGATGGCGCGGGTGTCGATGAGCTTCTTACCTGCTTCGACAGCTTCGGGGGTGGTGTCGCGTAGCACTTCGAGTTGATACTCCGACTTGCCGACGAGGGCACCCAATGCGACGGCGATGGGCAGACCGATCATACCGCCCGTGCCGGGGATGCCCACGCCCATGGCGTTCTTCAGGATGTTGGCGCTGAGCCATACTTCGATTTGTTCGGGGGGCGTGCCTAAAGCTTCGCACGCACGGGCGGTGCAGAGGGCAACCGCCATCGGTTCGGTACAGCCGATGGCCGGTACCACTTCGCGCTTGATGAGCGCGATAATCTGTTTTCGTTCGGTTTCTTGCATATTGATCCTATTTGAAGGTTGTTTTAAGTTGGGGGGGAGTAAAGTCCCTCTTTAAGTTATGGGCGTGCAAAGTAAAGTAAAACTTCTCGAAAAGAGAAAAGAAAACAAAAACTATCTGTACTTTTGCGGCATAAATAGTTATTGAGATGCCCTTTTAACTAAGAGAAGAGGAAATGACAACCATCGGTTTACTTTCGGATACACACGGGTATTGGGACGACCGCTACCTGCACTACTTCAAGGCGTGCGACGAGATTTGGCATGCCGGCGACATCGGCTCCTTGGCGCTGGCTGAACGGTTGGCTGCCTTTCGTCCCCTGCGCGCCGTGTACGGCAACATCGACGGACAGGAGATTCGCCGTGTCTATCCCGAAATAAACCGCTTCACCGTAGAGGGTGCCGACGTGCTCATGAAACACATCGGCGGGTATCCGGGCAATTACGACAAGTCGGTGAGAAGCCTGCTGCCGGTACGTCCGCCCAAGTTGTTCATTAGTGGACACTCGCACATTCTCAAAGTGAAGTACGACAAGACGCTCGATATTCTCCATATCAATCCGGGCGCAGCGGGCATCTCGGGCTTCCACAAGACGCGCACGCTGGTGCGGTTCGTTGTCGACAACGGCTCATTTCGCGACTTGGAGGTGATTGAGTTGGATACACGCTATCTTATCGAAAGAACTTTATGATGTCACTCAACTCCCCATCCCCCATTGTTTATAGCCGCTGGAAGGCGGTGTTGATATCTTGGCTCATTGCTTCGCTTGTTATTTGGGTGTTGCAGCCGTTCGGTATCTCAAACTTAAAGGAGGATAAATATTGGATCATTTTAGGGAGCAACCTCACTACCGGCATCATGCTTTGCATCGCCCTATATCTCACTCCCGCACTCTTTCCACGCTATCACGACGCTGCACGCTGGACGCTGGGCAAGCAGCTGCTGAAATACATCGAAATAGGATTGCTGATAACCGTCGGTCTGTGGAGCTACTTCTATTTCGTTCGCGGGTGGACGGTTATTCCCTTCTTCGTTTGCCTGCTGTGGGTGGCAGCTATCATTCCTTTTCCCACCATCTTTCTGTTGATGTGGAACCGCAACCTGTTGCTGGCACGCGACCTGCACAAGTTGGAAACCATCAATGCAACCTTGGCGCAACGTAGCGAAGCAGAACCGTCGCTTTCCCGACCGGTCGACATACCACTGCATTTCAAGGGAAGCACCAAAGAGGAACTCTTGATTGATGCGCGCAACTTGCTTTATATAGAATCGGAGGGGAACTACATCAAAATAGTCTATCGCCGCATTGACGATGGCAAGATGCAGCAGAAACTGTTGCGCGCCACCATGAAGCAAGCGGTCGATGTGGTGACAGAAGCGCCGTTTGTGATTCGTTGTCATCGCGCTTTCCTTGTCAACACGCAGGCAGTGGCGAAGGTCGAAGGTAACTTACAAGGCTATCGCCTGCGTATGATAGACGGAGATACAGAGATTCCTGTATCGCGCGGATATACCCGAACGGTCAGAGAAATACTTTCCTGATATAGGCTATTCGTCACAGACGTGTACCGTTCGTCACACGTTCTGTTGTTTCAGCACAAATCCACACCATCTGTCCCAACCATTTCTCCATTCAAAGATACTGCTTTATGTTTGCGCCGTGAAACGAAAGAATCGGAACAAACGAAACAGTATGAAACGAGCAAGAATCTCCTCTCTTATAGGAACGTTGTGGCTTCTTATCCTGTCACTGTCGACACCACTCGTCGCATGGTCGGCACAGCGCGATACGGTCTATCTTCAACTTCGTACCGACAGCGCCGTTGCTCTGCAAGAGGTGACGGTGAAAGGCAAGCGAACATCTGTTGCCAACAGCCGTTACAGCGATCTGCACCCGATAGAGTTGGTCACTACGGGTGGCGCGAGCGGCGACCTCTACCGTGCTTTGCAAAACCTGCCGGGCACACAGATAGAAGGCGAAAGCGGCAAACTGCTGGTGCGTGGCGGAAGCAGCAACGAGACACAGACATACATCGACGGGTTGCATGTGCTCAACCCTTACGCTGCGCGTAGCGTCAACTCCGCTACACGCGGACGTTACTCCACTTTTATGTTCAGTGGCATCAACTTGGCTACGGGCGGAGCGCCGTTGGAATATGGTGATGCTCTGTCGGCAGTGCTTCCGTTGGAAACGAAAGATGAAAGTCGCATCCATAAAGTAGGGCTGAATGCTTCGATAGTCGGAGCGGGCGGAGGAGGCACGCGGGCGTTTGCCGAAGGGTCGCTCTCGGTCAATGTCGATTGGCAGGAGCTGTCGCTGTACGACCGGCTGTTCCCTTCGCGCACGGAGTTCGAAGATCCCTATCGGCTGCTATCGGTTGCTACCCAGTTCCGCTATCATCCCGATGAGGCAACACGCTTTAAAATATATGCGGGCTACGACCGTACCGACTTTGCCAACTACAGTGGTACGGCGCGCCGCCTGTTCGGATTTGGAGAAAACAATCTCTATCTCAATACCACCTTTCGTAGGCGCACCTCCGGCAATTGGAACTGGTATGCAGGAGCAGCTTACAGCCTGGTGAAACAATCCATAACGGGTGCTGATGCCGCCAATGATCATTGGCAAGAGCATCAGCACGAACTCCATGTCAAGGGTAAGCTGTTCCGACGCTTTTCCGAACAGTTCCGATTGGATATAGGGGCGGAAAGCTTGGTGCGTTCGTATCGGAATCGCTATCGGTTGGCAACGATCGATCGTCGCCGGCAGGTAACGCCACTCATCGCTGCCACATTCGCAACAGCCACCTACCATCCGATAGAACCGATCAAGACTGAACTTTCTCTGCGGACGGAATATACACTTCCCAATCATCGGACCAACCTCTCGCCCCGACTGGCTGTTACCGCGCAGGCAGGCGGTATCGTATGGTCGGCAACGGCAGGACGCTATACACAACTGCCGCTTGCTTCGCTGCTGACGCAGGCCGCTCGGTTGGCATCCGAGGTGTGTGCACAATACATGGCAGGCATACAGCACGAAAGCAACGGGCGCTTCTATAAAGCCGAGATATATTATAAAAGGTATAGTCGCCTGGCGCTGTGGCAAGCAGGGAAGCTCACGTCCGACGGATACGGACATAGTCGCGGTATAGACCTCTTCTTGAACGATCGTAGCACGGTGCGCCGTCTGGAATATCAGATCTCTTACACCTACAACTTGTCGCGCCGAAAGCAATTGACTGATACCGAACCGACTGTGCCCCAATACGCTACTCGTCACAATGCCGCCATTGCACTCAAGTATTCCATACCGCGCATCGGAGCAATCATCGGCGTGACCAATCGTTTCAGCAGCGGTCGTCCTTGGCACAACCCCCGTCGTCCGGGTTTGATGAACGACGAGGTGAAACCCTATAACAGCCTCGACATCGGTATCACTTATCTACCGAGTCCGAAAGTGGTTATTCACGCATCGGCAAACAATGTATTCGGTCGACGCAATCTATTCGGGCGTACCGACGACGGAGAGCCTATACGGGCATCGAGCGACCGGCAGTTCTACATGGGCGTATTTGTGACGTTGGGCAAACATGCGGCTTACGACGTATCGAATTTCTAATTAAATATATCACGAAAGTATGAAACGAACAATGATTCTGTTGGTTGCTGCAACCCTGTTTGCAGCCCAACACCTCGCTGCGCAGAGTCTGACCATCGAAGTGCGCGGCATTGAGAAGCCCGTCGGCAATGTGTATGTAGCCTTTTACAACTCTGCCGAAACGTTTATGAAGCAACCCGTAGCCGCGTTCGGTGTTGCCGCAACCGCCAGCGTGCTGCGCATCCCCTGCAAGGGATTACCGCCGGGCACGTATGCTTTTTCGATGTTTCAAGACGAGAACGACAACCGCAAGCTTGATACAGGCGTTTTCGGGATTCCTACGGAGAAGTATGCTTTCAGTAACGATGCCCAAGGGGTGATGGGAGCGCCGTCGTATAACAAATGCAGGTTTACGTTACGGACAGATACGACGATGACGGTGAATATGCGTTAGGGGGGATAACGTATCATTGTGACTATTTAGATTTGATGCGGTTGCCCTAATTTAGATGCGGTTGCAGTACAGTGCTTCAATATTAGTCGTAACTTTGCGGATATTTTTTTAATAACACGACTATCATATGAGAATAACCATTCTGCAAACAGATATCGTCTGGGAAGATAAACAGGCGAATCTTCGCCATCTTCGCCCGAAGTTGGAACAACTACGTGGCAAGACGGAGTTAGTGATACTTCCCGAAACGTTTTCGACCGGATTCAGCATGGACAGCCACCGGCTGGCAGAGCCGGACGACGGCGAGGTCATCACCACCCTACGTCGTTGGGCGCGAGAGTTACACATCGCTATGGCGGGCAGCTTTATTGCCTGCGACAGAAATCAGCCCGACTGCCCTTGTTACAATCGTGCCTTCTTCCTGACCCCCGAAGGCGAAGCCTACTTCTCCAACAAGCGACACCTGTTTCGCATGGGGCTTGAATCGGATCACTTCGTACAGGGAGATACGCGCCCCATCATTCGCTATCGGGGCTGGAATATTTTGCTGCTGGTGTGCTACGACCTGCGCTTCCCCGTGTGGAGCCGCAACGTAAATCTGGAATATGATCTGTTGCTCTATGTTGCCAACTGGCCTGCTTCGCGTCGTCGGGTATGGGACGTGTTGCTCCGGGCACGTGCCTTGGAAAATATGAGCTACGTGTGCGGAGTCAATCGCGTAGGTGCAGACGGCAACGGACTGCTTCACGATGGCGGCAGTGTAATCATCTCTCCCAAAAATGAGTTGCTTGCTTCCGTTCCCGACGGAACAGCAGGCAGCGCTACCGCAGATCTCAACATCGAAGCACTGCTCCGCTTTCGTGAGAAGTTTCCCGTGTGGGAAGATGCGGACAAATTTGTACTCGAAAAATATCATCTTGATACCTGTAATAGCCCGAATTAACTTAAATCTTGCAAATGAAAGATGAAAACAGACAAGAAGAGGAGTATCGATTGAACAAAATAGCCTAATTTTGGGGCATTTTATAAACTAATAAAAGTTATCGTAACAATGAAAGAGAACATTAAGCCGGCAACCGGGCGCTTGGGAGTGCTGGTTGTTGGAGTGGGCGGTGCGGTTTCGACTACACTGATAACGGGGACTTTGGCTGCCCGCAAGGGATTGACTAAAGCGATAGGTTCGATTACCCAGATGGCCAAGATAAAAATGAAGCACGGAGAGGAAAAGCTCATTAAAGACGTAGTTCCTTTGACAGACCTTAATGACATAGCTTTCGGTGGATGGGATATATTTCCTGACAATGCGTATGAAGCAGCACAGGTTGCCCAAGTATTGAAAAACAGTGATTTAGACTTGGTGAAAGACGAATTGGAAAACATCAAACCAATGCCTGCCGCATTCGATCACAATTGGGCTAAACGACTGAACGGAACATACATCAAACAAGCCGCAACGCGTTGGGAGCTGGTAGAGCAGATCCGCCAAGATATCCGCAACTTCAAAGCCGATAACCAATGCAACCGCGTGGTGATGCTGTGGGCGGCAAGTACTGAAATCTATATCCCCCTCTCGGAAGAGCACAACTCATTGCAAGCCTTGGAGAAAGCCATGAAAGAGAACAACACCACTGTCATATCGCCCAGTATGTGTTATGCGTATGCTGCCCTTTCGGAAGGAGCGCCCTTCGTAATGGGAGCGCCTAACCTCTGCGTCGATATCCCTGCCATGTGGGAGCTTGCCGAGAAGACCCGGATACCTATTGCCGGAAAAGATTTCAAGAGCGGACAGACCCTGATGAAGACCGTGCTCGCCCCGATGTTCAAAACGCGTATGCTGGGCGTAAGCGGATGGTTCTCGACCAATATACTCGGCAACCGCGACGGTGAGGTGCTCGACGAACCCGAAAACTTCAAAACCAAGGAAGTAAGCAAGCTTTCGGTGATTGACAGTATCTTCGAACCCGAAAAGTATCCCGATCTATATAAAGAGGTGTATCACAAAGTGCGCATCAACTACTATCCGCCCCGTAAGGATAACAAAGAGGCATGGGACAACATCGATATCTTCGGATGGATGGGCTATCCGATGGAAATAAAGGTAAACTTCCTTTGCCGCGATTCCATTTTAGCAGCTCCTATTGCACTCGACTTGGTGCTTTTTAGCGACCTTGCTTTGCGTGCCGACATGTACGGCATACAAACATGGCTGTCGTTCTTCTGCAAAAGCCCCATGCACGACTCCGAGCACGAGCCGGTACACGACCTGTTTACGCAATGGCGTATGGTTAAGCAAACAATCCGCAGCTTGGTAGGCGAAGAGGCACCCGATTATTTGGACTAATTCGCACAGCACTATTTTCGAATGAAGTATGCGCTCATCGCTGCCGGACAAGGCTCGCGCTTGGTGTCCGAAGGCATTGCCGCTCCCAAGCCATTGGTCAAGGTGGGCGGCGTTCCTTTGTTGGAACGTCTCTTCCGCATCTTCATTGATAATGAGGCAGAGAGCATCTGCCTCATTATCAATGAAGAGATGACGGAGGTAAGACGGTTTGTCGAAGCATTGACACTACCTGTTCCGTTACACCTCACGGTGAAGTCGACACCCGACTCGTTTCACAGCTTCTACGAACTGATGCCCTGTCTGCAAGGCGGAGACAAGTTCTGTCTGACCACTGTCGATCCGGTGTTTCGTCCGTCGGAGTTTGCTAAATATATTCACACCTTCGAGACAGACCCGACACACGATGCGCTGATGGCAGTTACCGACTATATCGACGATGAGCGACCCCTCTACGTATGTACCGACAACAGCCTGCGGATAACCGGTTACAGTAGTACACCCTGTGCAGATGCCCGCTACATATCCGGAGGCATTTACTGCATGAACCACCGGGCATTGGCGTTGTTGCCTCAAGCCATGCAGTCGGGCATTGCCCGCATGAGGGGTTTTCAGCAATATATGGTAGATGCGAAGCTGCACGTACAAGCCTTCCCCTTCAGTAAAATTATCGACGTAGACCATGCGGAAGACATCCGCAAAGCCGAACGTTTCTTAGCAGATAACTGACCAATCAATGAATCCAATCAATATAGCCGGCATACAGCGACACACGCTCTTTTCCCCCAATCACGTGGGTAACGACGCTGCCATCTTCACGTTGACGGCAACCTGCCTGCAAGCGCTGGGATACACGGTTCATACTTATACCGAACAGGAGTTTCTAACCAACGGACTGCAAGGCGAGCCTGTCGTATTTACCATGATGCGCGGCAAAGCTGCGGTGAACAGGCTGAAGCAACTCGAACAACAAGGGGTAAAAGCCGTCAACTCGGCTTTCGGAATCGAAGGCTGTACCCGCGAACAAATGACCTCGCTGCTCATGGCAAACCACATCCCGCACCCCGACAGCGTGATTTGCACAACCGACCGACCGGACGCTGTGGCTGATGCCGTACCCTTTGAGGTTTGCTGGGTGAAGCGTGCCGACTTTCATGCCATTCATCGCGAAGATGTAACCTATGTGCGAAGCCGACACGAGCTGACCGAAATCATTGCCGAATATGCGCTTAGAGGGATTGAACGTGTTGTCATCAACGAACATCTGGTCGGCGATCTGGTGAAATTCTACGGGGTAGCCGGAACCGACTTCTTTTACTACTTCTACCCGCAAGAGGTGCATCACAGCAAGTTTGGACTCGAAGCCGTCAACGGCATACCGGTGGGCATCCCCTTTGAACCCGTACAACTGCACAAGCTCTGTACCGATGCCGCGCAGGTGCTGCAAGTAGAGGTGTACGGTGGAGACTGCATCGTTTCGCCCGACGGTAACATACGCATCATCGACTTCAACGACTGGCCGAGCTTTGCTCCCTGTCGACGGGAGGCAGCACAAGCCATTGCAGAGGTCGTTATCAGAAAAATGAAAAATTGAAAGCCATAGAAAATAGATATGATGAGTGAAACAAGTTTGGAAGCCAGCCTTAAATCGACAGATACCGAAGAGTGGATAGACCTTGTGTTCTATCGTCCGATAGGCTATCGTTGGGCATTGCTCTTCCAAAAAATCGGCATCACCCCCAACGCAGTGACTGTCGCATCGATTTTTCTGGGAGTGACAGCAGGCATTCTGTTTTACCCCGACGACCTGTTGATGAACATCGGCGGCATCTGTCTGCTGGTATGGGCAAACATGTACGACAGCGCCGACGGACAGTTGGCACGCCTCACCGGACAGAAGTCAGAGCTGGGGCGCATCCTCGATGGAGTGGCGGGCGACCTCTGGTTCATCTCTATCTATGCAGCTATCTGCTTGCGCCTCATGCCCGAGTGGGGCATTTGGGTCTGGGTGTTGGCTGCCGTATCAGGCTTTTCGCACACCAAGCAGGCATCTATGGCAGACTATTATCGCAACATCCACTTGTTCTTCCTGAAAGGGAAGACGGGCAGCGAACTCGATACTGCCGAACAACAACGCTGCCTGTTTCGGTCGCTCACGTGGAAACGGTCGTTTGTGCGTAAACTCTTCCAATGGTTTTACGTAAATTACACACACTCGCAAGAGCAACTGACGCCCCGTTTCCAAGCGTTCTTCAACCGGATGAAGCAAGATTATCCCGACCAGACGCCGCCGCAATCGCTACGGCAAACTTTCTGCCGGAAGAGCCTGCCACTGATGAAGTACACCAATATACTCTCGTTCAACACACGCGCTATCGTGCTTTGCCTCTCGCTGTTGGTCGGCTTGCCGTGGGTGTACTTTGTCTTTGAACTGACCGTGCTCAACGTGCTCTTTATATATATGGTGCGAAAGCACGAACACCTGTCTGCCTCTTTATCTGCCGAACTGCCATGAGTACCCCCCGATTTAGAAACCTTTTTCTTCTCTTCGGCATCGTAGCCGTTATGGTGATGTTGTGCACATTCAACATCTCTTACGAGGAGCTGCTGAGTAACCTGAAGCGTGCCGGAGGCTACCTGCCGTTGGTACTTTTGCTGTGGCTGTTTGTCTACCTAATCAACACCTTGTCGTGGTATATCATTGTGCGTAGTAGCGGCGATAGCTCTTCACTGTCGTTCTCCCACCTCTACAAACTCACCGTCTCGGCTTTTTCGCTGAACTATGTCACGCCGGTGGGACTGATGGGCGGCGAGCCTTACCGAATCATGGAGCTGACCCCTTATGTGGGGGTAGAGCGTGCCACCTCATCGGTCATTCTGTACGTCATGATGCACATCTGTTCGCACTTTCTGTTCTGGATAAGTGCAGTTGTGGTATTTGTGTCGTTCTATAAAGTGAGTTGGGAGATGGGCATTGTGCTCGGTCTGATCATCCTCTTCTGCCTGCTGCTGGGCATTTTGTTTGTGAAAGGCTATCGGCACGGCATGGCAGTGGCTTGCATTCGTCTGGGCAGTAAGATACCTCTCTTGAAAAAGCATGCCATTCGCTTTGCCGATAAGTATCGCGTTCAGCTCGAAGGGATAGACCGACAGATCTCCCTGCTGCATCGGCAACGGAAAAGCGCCTTCTACGGCGCCTTGTTTTTGGAATATCTGGCTCGCATTGTGAGTTGTGGCGAGATCTGGCTCATCATGAATGTGCTTACTACGCATGTCAGCTTCATGGATTGCTTCCTGATACTGGCATTCTCATCACTGCTGGCAAACCTGCTCTTTTTTATGCCGATGCAGATCGGCGGACGCGAAGGCGGATTGGCGCTGGCTGTGGGCGGTCTCTCCATGTCGGGCGCCTATGGCGTATATACAGCCCTTATCACCCGTGTGCGCGAGCTGGTATGGGTTGTGATAGGATTGGGATTAATGAAAATAGGAAATAAAAAGAAATCATGACACACATTGATACAAGTAACCTGAAGGCAATAGCTTTCGACTTCGGAGGCACTATCGATTCGCCTTTTCTACACTGGATGGATATCTATCTGAAGATATATGTCGAACAGATGAGATTACCGCTGACACCCGAAAACTTCCGTGAAGCATACATCTATGCCGAACAGATGATGGAACGTCACCATCTGGTTCAGCCCACGTGTTCCCTATACGAAACCCAACATATTAAGGTGCAGTTGCAATTTCGCTACCTGCTTCAGCACGAAACCATCGACTTACCGGTCGACGAGCGCGAAGCGATTTTCAAATGCGCTGCGCAATTGGTCACCGACTACGCATCGGGCTATGTTGCTGCTGCCCGTCCGGTACTGGAGACCCTGCATCGGTCGTACACCTTGTTGCTCGTGTCGAATTACTACGGTAATATTGCCAAAATAGCTTCCGACCTTGATATCGCTTCATTTTTCTACTTCATCACCGATTCGACCATAGCCGGTGTGCGCAAACCCGACCCCGAACTGTGGCGGTTGGCTATCGAACAAGCCGGCTTCACTCCTGCCGAAGTGGCGGTTGTAGGCGATTCGTACAAGAACGACATCCAACCGGCACTTACATTGGGCTGCCAAGTCATCATGGGCATTCCTGCCCACGCCGTAACGCGCCCGAATGTGTGCTGCGTCAGACGCTTGGAGGAGCTGCCGTCACTGCTTTGCTCAAAATAAGTGTGGGCAGATTGAACAACTTCTTATCGGGACACGTTATCTTTCCATAGTCATATTTGATATAACTTGTATTTAAAAAGAAAGGAAAAAGATTATGAAAGGATTAAATGTTCTATGTGCATTCTTGGGTGGCGCCGCCGTTGGAGCTGCCGTTGGTATCTTGTTTGCTCCCGAAAAAGGAGAAGACACGCGTTCTAAAATAGCCGAGATACTTCGTAAAAAGGGTATCACGCTGAAAGGTTTAGAAATGGACAATCTGGTAGATGAGATTGCCGCCGAACTGAAAAATGAAGTGAAAGACTAAACACAATCGTCGACGTAAAGGCATAAAAAGAGCACAGCCATGATGTTTGCAAGCGACAAGAATATTGATAATCTGCAGCAATTGTTTATCGAGTTTAAGAAATACCTTGAGTTGCAGAAGGAATACACCAAGTTGGAACTGACTGAGAAGTTGAGTGTATTGCTCTCCACTATGGTGCTTGTGTTGCTGTTGATAGTATTGGGCATGATTGCTCTGTTTTATCTTTCACTCACTTTTGCTTATGTTCTGAGTCCGTTAGTAGGTGGATTGGTGGTTAGCTACGGCATTATAGCCGCCTTTCATCTGCTGCTGATACTTTTGATTGCTGTGTTCCGCAAGAAACTGATCATCCATCCGATGGTGAGGTTTCTTGCGGAATTGTTTTTGAACACGGATAAGTCATCATAACCCAAAGAGAACCATGGATACTTCCCTTCCGAATGAAAAGATACCGCAAACACTCGACGAGCTTGTTGCCCGTCGACGGGAGATGCGACAGGCTGTTCGCGCACAGCAACAGAAAATGACCGATCTGGCGCGGGCTTCGTTTGCCTCCGTAGAGCGAACCGCCTCTAAAGGCGAATCCATGGTACGTGCCTTCCAGACCGGCATGGCTGTGTTCGACGGTATTTTGTTGGGAATGAAAATCATCCGCCGCATTCGCCGATTGATATAGAGATATAAATCAATATACCGTGTTCTGCGGGTCGAAGTTTGTCCATCCCTCTAACCAGTTGTCGCTGCTCTCCTTAAAAGCTCCAATATAACCGCCGTTTCCATCGCTGATGATTGCTGCGGGGCAATAGTTTTGTCCGGTCTTGGCAGGGTCGGTGAGGTTGAGGTCGGCTTCGTTCATCACCTTATTGCCGGCTTGGCTTAGAAAAAACGTGTGCGAATAGGAGAACTGTGTGGCGTCGTAGCTCTTCGTTTCGGGGTCGTAGAGTTCGTCTTCGTACTTCTTGTTGTTGTCCGATCCGAGGGCACTCATTCCGGCAAAGAAGATATTTCTCAACTTAAATTCTCCATCACGGGCATACTGCACACTGTTGCCCTTCTCACCGTCGACAATCAATCCGATGGGATAGCCCGCTGCCAGCATGTTTTCGATGTTGAGCTTGCTGCTGCGCCGAATCTGTATGGCTGCTTGAAACTTGCCCAGCTTGGAGCCGTTGTCGGGATACACGCTGCCGGCATTGATATACTCGGATGAGTTCACGAAGTCGCTGTTTTTAGCAACAGCCGGACCGATGAGCGTCACGTTCTTGAAGGTGGCATGGGTGAAAGGAGCCGTGTCGGCGCCGGTGGCGTTGTTGTCCGATTCGAAGGAGTTGCTTTGCGACGTATCGGCAATGCGCGGGTCGCGAATAGCGAGGCAGTACTGCACGGTGCCGCTGAATCCGTTGTCGGTATCGAAATCGTCGTCCCATCCCTTGTAGGCAACCAGATAACTAGCGTCGGCAGTGCCGCCGAACCATTCGTAAGAGTCGTCGTTCGAGTAGGAGACTTGCAAGTGGTCGATGATGGTAGCCTTACCTACCGATCCGAAGGTGATTCCGTTGATCTCCTTGTCGGTAGCAAACGGGTATCCGGCAAACTCTACGCGTATGTACTGAAAGATGCCCGAGTTGTCGTTGTCGTCGTCGCCGCCGTGCTTGGTGCGCGGTCCGCCTTCGATCTGCTGTTCGCCCTGATTGTTTTTGGCATATCCGCAGATAATCAGTCCGCCCCAATCGCCCGGTCGACGGTTGCCCGGCGCCTCCTCGGAGGTCATCACGATGGGTGCTTCCTTCGTACCTCTCATCTCTACGTATCCGCCCGGTTCTATAATCAACGCAGCCTGCGTTTGCTTGTCGCCCTTAATAACGGTGCCGGCGGGAATTACCAGCTTAGCACCTTTGGCTACGTACACCCATCCCTTCAGCAGATAGGTTCCTTTGCCCAGTTCGACGTTGCCGCCGAAGACAAACTCCTGACTGCCGTTGCCCAATTCGGTTTTCTTATTGAACAAGATGCCATCCGAATAAGCTACCGAGCCTACATAGCTCACTTCGGGGTCTTTGTCCTCGTTGCCGTCACCACCTCCCGTAATGGGCGGTGCGGGGGTATCGTTACTACTGCTACAAGCAGTCATCATACTTCCGAGGGCGATGGCTGCACTCATGAAGAGTGTCCAGCACATTGTTTTCATTTTTACGTTCATAAATTAAAAATTAGAGATTAAAAATTAGAGATTGAAGATTGAAAGTTGAATGAAGGTCGTTCACTTAAAATCTGTATCCGATACTTAGTTGGAAGGTTCGTCCGGGCTTATAGCTGCGGGTTACCTCCTCGATGGTGCGTTTCTGTCCGGCGCTCTCGATTTCTTCGAACTGTTTGAAGAGATAGCGTTCGGCGAGCAGGTCGCGCAAGGTAGCTTTCAGTTCCCAGCGTCCGAGCGTTTTGCCTGCCGAGAGGTCGATGGCGTTGCGGGGCATTTCGTAGGAGTTGGGAATGTTGCGTGCATCGCCGTCGGAGGAGCTGCCGTAGCGGTTGCCCACGCCGATGATGCGTTTGCCGATTCGATTATACAGTACGGCGAAGTTCCATCCGCAGTCGGGATTGTTGTAGAACAGTCCGGCGTTGACAATGTAGGGCGACTGTCCCTGCATGGGGCGATCGATGTCCTTACTGCCTTTCTCGAACTGCACCCGACTCTTGATCCAGGCGCCGTTAAAGGAGAGGCTGAAATGGTTCATGCCGAGGAAGTCGAGATTCTTGCGAATATCTATTTCGACGCCGTAGTTGTTGGCGCCGCGTGCGTTGATGTATGAGTATATGGGGTCTGTGCCGCCCGACAGAGTGTAGGTCCATTCGATGGGATGCTCAAAGTGCTTGTAGAAGAGCGCAACCGAGATCTGCTCACCGTGCGACGGGTACCATTCGTAGCGCAGGTCAACATTGTGTATGTAGGCTGCCTGCAAGTCGGAGTTGCCCATCACGTCGCTGCCCAGGTCGAAATCGTAATAGACAGAGGTCGAAAGTTCGCGAAACTCGGGTCGGTTGACCGATTTGCCGTAAGCCAAGCGCAGCTGGTGCTGTTCGTTCAGCTTGTAGGAGGCGTTGAGCGACGGGAAAAAGTCTTTGTAGTCGTAGAAGGTGCTGTGCGGACTTTCTTCTTGCGACCGTGTGTTCATGATGAGTTCCTGCCGAGCATACTCGTATCGGGCGCCGACGTAGAACTGCCAAGCGTCGACAGGCAGATTGAACGCTGCATAGCCCGACACTTGTGTGTTGCGTCCTTGATAATTGTTACGGAAATCTACCGATTCCTGCATGTAGAGCTTGTCGGCGCCGTAGTTGCTGTCGATGAGCACGTTGTCTGCCACGTCGGTATCGAACTCGAAGCGGGGCGGCAGGGCGTTCTGTGGCTGCCAGCTATACTGAAACTCGCGCGTGCGGTAGCTTCGGCTGCGGTATTCGCCGTAGGCACCTGCTTTCAGGGTAGGCATGAAGCTGCCGAAACGGAAGTCGTGCCGATAGTTGAGGTTGGCAGAGGCGATGTGCTCGTCGAGTCGGGTAAACTCGCGACTGATGCGGTAGATGCTCATCACCTCGTCGGTGCGGTCGGTCAGCTCAATACGTCGCCGGTCGGGCAGGTTGCGGTTGGAATATGCATAACCCACACTCCAGTCTACGCGGTTGTGGTCGTACACGTGCTTGCCGGTGAACTGCGCATTGTAGGTGGTTCGGCTGGAGTAGTAGTACTCCATCTGTTGTATCTTGTCGGGTTGGGCATTGAACCCTTCGCGCTCCGAGTATCGGTCTTTGGCTAGTTGGTTGAAGATGTTCTTAAACTCGAACGTGTGGTGTGTATCCCGTGGGCTGATGGTGAAGTTGAGCATGGCGCCCAGACGCACATCGTTGCTGTATTGATTGTCGGTAGCTTTGCGTAGCAGCACCTCTTTGTCGTTGGCAATGTCGTAGGGACCATAGAGTGAGTTCTCCATGTCTGTATAGGTTTTGTAACTGTTGCTGTAGTTGACTGCTGCCAGCATGCTCAGGCTGCGTCCGCTCTCGGTCTGCCACTGGTGATTGTAAACGAGGTTCAGCTTCAGGTCGGCGGCGGGGTGTATGCTTCGCACGTGCCAGTCGTTGTTCAGTCCGTTCTTCAACAGGTCGATGCGTGCGGTGTTACCGCTGTCGTAGCCGGGGTAGGTCTTCAACGCTCCCGTCATTCCGGCGTTCAGTGAACGGAAGCCATTATCAAAACCCAGCCGGTCGGTGCTGCTTCCCCGTGCATGTAGGAAGTGTTTGAAATGTGTGCGGTCGTTGACTGCACCGGCTGCGGATAGCTGCATGCCGTTGTTGTCGGGTTGCTCTTTGGTGTTGATGAGGATGAATCCGCCAGTGAAGTCGGCAGGATATTCGGGCGCCGGGCTTTTGACAATGATGATGTGGTCGAGTTGCGATCCGGGAATGATGTCGAACGAGAAGGCGCGCGAATCGGCTTCCGAGCTGGGTACGGCGCTACCGTTGAGCCACACGTTGTTGTAGCGTTGCGACAAGCCGCGCACCATGACAAACTTCTCGTCGATGATCGAGATGCCGGGCACGCGCTTTATCACTTCCGACGCATCTTTGTCTTGCGTCCGGGCTATCTGTGCGGCAGAAACACCGCTTTGTACCACGAGGCTGCGGCGTTGTTCGGTGAGCAGGGCGTTTTCGGTGTTCTTCTTGACGGCGGCAACTACGGCGACCTCGGTCAGCGCCTGCGCATCGCTCTCCATCTCAATGTTCAGCAGCGTGGTCTCTTGCGTGATGTGCAGGTCCGTCACCTGTATGTCTTTGTAGCCGATATACTTTATATATAGGGTGTAAGTTCGGTTTTGTTCGACCGGAAGCGAATAGTTGCCGTCGATGTCGGCTACGGCGCCTGTGGTGGTTCCGGCTATCTGTACCGTAGCGCCGGTAAGCGGATCTCGGGTCTGCTTGTCGACTATGGTGCCTTTGATGTTTCCTGCCATGGCGCTCATGGCAATCAACGTAAAGAGCAGGATCAGGAAGAATATCTTGCCCGGATCCATACTCCATGTAAATTTTGCATTGTTGTCCATCTTTGTTTTTTAGCTCTTAAAATTACGCCGCAAAGATGGGGAGTTGGTGTTACATGGATAAAACGTTTTTGTTACAATGCATAGATAGTCGGGTTACATTTGCATTACAAGCGCTTTATCGCGTGTGACTTGTACGATGAATGAAGTGATTTAGTCCTCCCTGAGAGTGCGCAATTGCACATGTGATGTGCGGTTGTGCACACCATCCATACGCTACTTATTATCGTTACTGATTCATCCATAATTGGTTATGACTTTGGCATACCTTTTGAAGTTCTTATAGTAAAAATGACTGTATCATGATGCGTTTAAGACATTTGCTACTTGGAACCGGCTGTTGCTTAGGGACGCTTGTTGTCCGTTCGCAAACGAATATTCTCGAATTGACACTCGACCAAACCATTGAGTGGGCACGCGAGCAATCGCCTGATGCACGGGCGGCACGGCATACCTATCGGGCTGCATATTGGAACTATAAGTCTTATCAAGCCAACTACTTGCCGTCGCTGACACTGAGTTCGAATCCGGGACTGAGTCATGAGTTTACCAATATCCCTCAAGATGGAGGAGGGTTTGTGACAGCCGAGCAGAACTATCTAAGCACCAACCTTGCACTGAGCCTCTCTCAAAACATAGCGTTGACGGGAGGTACATTCTCCGTTAGCTCCAATCTCGGTCGCCTCGACGACTTTATCAAAGAGCAGGTAACGTGGCAAACGGTGCCTGTCAGCGTCAACTATACTCAATCGCTTTTGGGCTACAACAGTCTGAAATGGAATCGGCGTATCGAACCCATTCGCTATGCGGAAGCCAAAAAGAGTTATGTAGAGACACTCGAACTGGTAGCTGCCGAAGCCACTCGACAATTCTTTGCACTGGCTACGGCACAAACCAATCTTGAAATAGCCCGAACCAATTATGCCAATGCCGACACCTTATATATATATGCACAAGGGCGCTACAACATCGGTACCATCACCGAAAATGAGATGTTGCAGTTGGAGGTAAACAGACTCACCGAAGAGACCAACTTGATGAATGCTCAAATTGATGTCGAGAACGCTACGCTGCAACTTTGTTCGTATCTCGGCATTCAAGAAAATGTGACCCTGCACGTTCGCGTGAATGAGCAGGTCCCGGGCTTGCAGATAGATCTGCCTGCCGCTTTGAGCATGGCGCGTGCCAATAGCCCCGAAATGCTAAGTATGCGTCTCCGACAATTGCAAGGTCAGAGCACTGTCGCTCAAGCCCGCGCCAATGCCGGTCTGCGAGCCGACCTCAGCTTGAGCTTCGGGTTGTCGCAATCGAATGAGAAACTGAATCTGGCTTACCGAAAGCTGTCGAATATGCAAAGAGTATCGGTCGGCATCATGCTGCCGGTTCTTGATTGGGGGCGGGGTAAAGGAAACATTCGCGTAGCACGCTCTCAACTCGATCTGATCAACTCGCAGGTCGAACAGGAAAAGGTAGACTTCGACCAGAATGTGCGTAAATTAGTGATGCAGTTCAACCTGCAAGCCCGACGCGTAAAGGTGGCTGCCCGCACCGACGAGACCGCACAACGACGTGCCGATGTTGCCCGACGGCTCTACCTGTTGGGAAAATCGACCGTACTCGACCTGAACGCCTCTATTACGGAGAAAGACAAGTCGCGGCGCGACCATATCAGCGCCCTCTATACTTATTGGAACCTCTATTATACACTTCGCAGCCTGACGTTGTATGATTTTGAACAAAGTCGGGAGTTGACAGAAAACTTGGAGATACTCATCAAATAGCAATCCCATACAAAGCGTCAGATAAAACTATGGATATCAAATTAGAAAAGAAGCCTTGGTACATCCGCTATCGGTACCATTTGCTGGGAGGTATACTCTTCCTCGTACTTGTTGTTTACGTTGCCGTTCTCTCGGCAGGACCGAGCAAATTGCGTATCGACCGCGATAGCGTGCAGATAGTCGCGGTGCGAAACGACAAGTTCATGGAGTATGTCGATGTAGAAGGATTGATACAACCCATACTCACCATTAAGGTCAATACGCGCGAAGCGGGAAGCGTAGCCCGCATCGTTGGCGAAGAGGGGGGGATGATGAAGCAAGGAGATACCATCCTTGTGTTGGAGAATCCCGACTTGCTTCGCAGCATTGAAGATCAGCGCGACGAATGGGAGAAGCAACGCAACAGCTATCTGGAACAGGAGATTGAGATGGAGCAGAAAAGTCTCACCCTGCAGCAACAAGCGCTGCAGACCGACTATGAGCTGGCTCGACTGCGTAAAAGCTTTGCGCTCGATAAGGAGGAGTTCAAGATGGGCATCAAAAGCAAGGCACAACTTGAGGTGGCAGAAGATGAGTATAATTATAAGGTGAAGAGCGCCGAGCTGCAACGCGAAAGCTTGCGTCGCGACTCTGCCGTGACTTTGATTCGTCGTAATATGGTAATTAACGACCGCGACCGCGAACGGAAGAAATACGAACGTGCCGTCGAACGGATGGATAATCTGGCAGTACGTGCCCCCATTACCGGACAACTAAGTTTTATCGGCGTTACACCCGGACAGCAAATAGCCTCGGGCAGTAGCATCGGCGAGATAAAGGTGCTCGACCACTACAAGATTCATACCGCGTTGAGCGAATACTACATAGACCGCATCACGACCGGACTGCCGGCGACCATTCTCTATCAGGGCAAACGGTACCCGCTACGCATTGCCAAAGTGGTGCCCGAAGTCAAAGACCGCGCGTTCAGTGTCGACCTCGTCTTTACCGGCGAGATGCCCGACAATGTGCGTATAGGAAAGAGCTTCCGTGTGCAGATAGAACTCGGACAACCCGAGCAGGCAATGGTCATTCCGCGCGGTAATTTCTATCAGGTTACCGGCGGACAATGGATCTATCGCCTCAATGCTTCGGGGACGAAAGCGGTTCGGGTACCTGTCAGTATCGGAAGGCAAAATCCGCAACAATACGAAATCACTTCAGGGTTGCAACCGGGCGAGCGCGTAATCATCACCGGATACGATGGCTTCGGGGAGGCAGAGGAGCTGGTGATAGATTGAAAGAGTGCTTTCATCTTAAAGAAATAGCTATGATGAGTGAATATGGCTTTTGTCATTCTGTCAGTTTATGGCTGACAGATTCTTCTATATAGATTATTTGGCACACTTTTCGTTATCCCTTTTGTGCTTCCAGAAAGGATGCACAGCATTAATTCTATTTATGTATAACATATTAAAATAAAGAAGTATGAACATTAAACCATTGGCAGATAGAGTGCTGATACTCCCTGCACCGGCAGAAGAAAAGACCGTGGGCGGCATTATTATTCCCGATACGGCAAAAGAGAAACCTTTGAAGGGTGATGTAGTGGCAGTTGGTCACGGTACGAAAGATGAAGAAATGGTATTGAAAGTAGGGGATACCGTATTATATGGCAAATATGCCGGGACGGAACTCGAAGTAGAGGGTACCAAATATCTCATCATGCGACAAAGTGATGTTGTTGCTGTATGGGGTTAATTAAAATGTTTAACGAATCATTAAAAGTAAAAGAATCATGGCAAAAGAAATTTTGTTCAATATTGATGCCCGCGACCAACTGAAGAAAGGCATCGACACACTGGCAAACGCAGTGAAAGTAACACTCGGACCGAAAGGTCGTAACGTTATCATCGAGAAAAAGTTCGGCGCCCCGCAAATAACCAAGGATGGCGTAACGGTAGCCAAGGAGGTTGAGTTGGCTGATGCTTATCAGAATACCGGCGCACAGTTGGTCAAAGAGGTGGCATCTAAAACAGGCGACGATGCCGGCGATGGTACCACCACCGCTACGGTGTTGGCACAAGCTATTGTTTCCGAAGGATTGAAAAACGTAACTGCCGGCGCAAGCCCGATGGATATTAAACGAGGCATCGATAAGGCCGTTGCCAAGGTCGTAGCATCTATCAAGGCACAAGCCGAAACGGTGGGCGACAACTACGACAAGATAGAACAAGTAGCGTCTGTTTCTGCCAACAATGACGCAGAGATTGGCAAACTCATTGCCGAGGCTATGCGCAAAGTATCGAAAGATGGCGTTATCACCATCGAAGAGGCAAAGGGTACCGATACTACCATCGGCGTAGTAGAGGGTATGCAGTTCGATCGCGGATATTTGTCGGCATACTTCGTAACCAATACGGAAAAGATGGAATGTGTGATGGAAAACCCGTACATTCTGATCTACGACAAGAAGATTTCTAACCTGAAAGACTTCTTGCCTATACTCGAACCTGCTGTGCAGACCGGTCGTCCGCTCTTGGTTATTGCCGAAGATGTAGATAGCGAAGCGCTCACTACGTTGGTTGTCAACCGCTTGCGTTCGCAACTCAAGATATGTGCCGTAAAAGCTCCGGGCTTTGGCGATCGTCGTAAAGAGATGCTCGAAGATATTGCTGTACTCACGCATGGTATCGTAATCAGCGAAGAGAAAGGATTGAAGCTCGAACAAGCTACCATCGAAATGCTGGGTACTGCCGAGAAGGTGACAATTACGAAAGACAATACCACCATCGTAAATGGCAGTGGCGACAAACAGCTCATCAAAGAGCGTTGCGAACAGATTAAGGCGCAGATTGGCGCTACCAAGTCTGATTATGACCGCGAAAAGTTGCAGGAGCGTTTGGCTAAACTGTCGGGTGGTGTGGCTGTGCTCTATGTCGGCGCTGCTTCCGAAATCGAAATGAAAGAGAAGAAAGACCGCGTAGATGACGCATTGCGTGCTACACGGGCTGCCATTGAAGAGGGTATCGTACCGGGTGGCGGAGTAGCCTACATCCGTGCAATCAAAGCGCTGGAAGGTCTGGAGGGTGACAATGCCGATGAGACCGTAGGTGTGCAGATTATCAAGCGTGCCATTGAGGAGCCGTTGCGTCAGATCGTTGCCAATGCAGGTAAGGAAGGTGCAGTCGTCGTACAGAAAGTTCGCGAAGGCGAAGGCGACTTTGGCTACAATGCACGTACCGATGTGTACGAGAAGTTGCATGCTGCCGGCGTAGTCGATCCTGCCAAGGTAACCCGTGTAGCATTGGAGAACGCTGCATCGATAGCAGGTATGTTCCTCACTACCGAGTGCGTAATCGTAGAAAAGAAGGAAGAGAAACCCGAAATGCCTAATCCGGGCATGGGAGGTATGGGCGGCATGATGTAATCTCATAAGTTTCGCCTTTATCTTTAGTTGTATAACGACCGCGACTTCCCGTCAAACGGAGGTTGCGGTCTTTTTTATATCGGTACGCCTCGTTTTCGCCACTAACTTAATGAAAACTACTGTAAATAGTGTGAATTTATAGACCAATGGTTAATAAATGCTTTTGTCCTCTTCTTGAATTTCGTACTTTTGCGCTCGTGATGTGATCATTCTAATCTAATAACAACATTAAAAAGTGACGTGATGAATAAAAATCAGATTGGACTGAATGCAGAGAAAGTGTGGCATATTTTGGGAAATTACGATCGCTGGGACTACTCTGCGTTAAAGACACGGTCCGGATTAAAAGACGCGGAATTGGGAGCTGCTTTAGGGTGGCTGGCACGTGAAGATAAGATTATGCTCCTTCAGGACAAAGAAATCTTATATATCTTTTTAGGCGTGAATGTTTTCATCGGATAGTTTATCGGACTATTTCATCGGAGATAGCTTATAGAAGCGATGTGGAAGCAGAAATGTTTCGCATCGCTTTTATTTTGTGTTAAACATCCTTCTTTTGTTGAACAACCTTCTTTGCCGCATCGCAGTTTTTTTGTTCCTTTGTGCCACTATTAACATGATGAGAAGTTTTGCATCCGACAACAATTCCGGCGTGCATCCATTAGTGATGGAAGCATTGAGCCGAGCTAATCAAGACCATGCTTTAGGCTATGGCGACGACCCTTGGACGGCGGAAGCTGTCCGTATGATCCGTGATCATTTTTCGCCCGATTGCGAACCGTTGTTCGTTTTTAACGGAACGGGCAGTAATGCCGTAGCCTTACAGCTTGCTACGCGACCCTATAAGTTGATACTCTGTGCCGAGACGGCTCATATCTATGTCGACGAGTGCGGTGCGCCTGCCCGTATGACAGGATGTCAGATACGTCCGATTGTCACACCCGACGGCAAGTTGACCCCCGACCTGATACGCCCTCACCTGAAGAACTTCGGCGAACAGCATCATTCGCAGCCGGGGGTTATTTATCTTTCGGAATGTACGGAGATGGGAACGGTTTATACGCCTGTCGAGTTGACGGCAATTACCGAACTGGCACATGCGCACGGCATGTATGTACATGTTGACGGCGCCCGTCTTGCCAATGCCTGCGTGGCTTTGGGTGTTTCGCTTAGGGCATTGACCGTAGCGTGTGGCATCGATGTGCTTAGTTTTGGCGGCACGAAGAATGGGTTGATGATAGGCGAGAGCGTCATCATCTTCAATCATGCCCTAAAGGAAGAAGCGCTTTTTGTACGGAAACAGTCGGCACAGCTGGCATCCAAACAACGCTATCTTGCTTGTCAGTTTACGGCTTATCTCACTGACGATCTATGGAAAAAAAATGCAACCCATGCCAATGCGATGGCAGCAAGGTTGACCGAAGGGCTGAAGCAGTTTCCGTTTGTGCATTTCACACAGAAGCCTCAGAGCAATCAACTGTTTCTGACAATGCCTCGTGAGGTGATCGATAAGTTGCTTGCTACCTATTTCTTCTATTTTTGGAATGAGCCTATGAATGAGATACGGTTAGTGACGTCGTTTGATACTACGGAAGCCGATATAGAGGCATTCTTGCAGAGCTTGCGAAACGCATAAAGAAAAAAACACCTTTAAGAGAATATTGGTGCACTGACAGAAGTACAGTATGAGCGGTGGCGCTCCACAGATCATCTGAGAAATAGAGTTTGACATCTATCGGCTGGGGCTACCCTCCTGTCATTTATGTGCACCAATAATCTTTCTTACAGGCGTTTTTTAATACTTCGCAAAGTTAGATGTTCTATTCGGTTCTATAAATAAAAAATCAGTTAATTTACTGTAAAGTATCAACGAGCTTTTATAATTTAGAGAGATACCACTTTCATTAATTTTGCTCTAAATTCGGCTATGGAGGCAGGAGTGTTGGCAGGCGCCCATGCCGGAATGTCATTGGGAGCGAGTGGCAGGTAGGGTCCGGCTTTGACCTCGAAGATAATAGTTCCCGGTTCCAGCGATATGATGCTGTGCCAGGTATTGGCAGGTATTTCGAGACCATAGTTTTCGGCGGCGTGGCTGAGGTGTGCCCATTCGGTGACGTTTCCCTGATCGTCGTAGAAGAAGGCAAGGAGGCTGCCTCTTACCATGAGGTAGGTTTCTGTTTTATCGGGATGCCGGTGGGGTGGGAGATAGGTGTCGGGTTCCAAAGCATTAAGCAGTCGTTGGATGGGCGCCGACAAAGATTCGTGCAGATTATAATTCATGCGCAGGCGCGGACTGGCTTGTGCCTGTCGGGTTACGTCATTCAGGAGTTTTTCGGAAATCAGTTTCATTTGCAGATATATTGTTTTTATTCAGTAAGTACTTCGTTTCCTGTTTCGGTGATGAGAATCATGCTTTCCCATTGTGCCGACGGCAGTCCGTCGTCGGTGCACACAGTCCATCCGTCGGCTTCGTCTATGAAAACCTTGTAGGTGCCCATGTTTATCATCGGTTCGATGGTAAAAGTCATTCCCGGTACGATGAGCATGCCTGTTCCCCGCTTGCCGAAATGGTTTACTTCGGGGTCTTCATGAAATTGCATGCCTACTCCGTGACCGGTGAGGTCGCGCACCACGCTGTATCCGTTTTTCTCGGCGTGTTCCTGAATGGCTGCTCCCACGTCGCCTAATTGCGTCCAAGGTTGTGCCGTTTGTACGCCGATGTCGCGACATTCGCGAGTGACTTGCACCAAGCGTTGCATTTCGGGCGATACGTTTCCGATGAGAAACATGCGCGACGCATCGGAGAAATATCCTTTATAAATGGTCGATACATCAACGTTTACAATATCTCCGTTGCGCAGGAATTCTTTCGGGCTGGGTATGCCGTGGCAAACAACGTCGTTGATGCTGGTGCATACACTTTTGGGGAATCCCTCGAACAGGAATGGCGCGGGAATGGCATCATGGTCGGTGGTGAAGGCGTACACGAGGTGGTCGATTTCGGCTGTCGACATGCCTTCCCGTATTTGTCCGCTCAGGAAGTCGAGCAACGCTGTATTGATTTCGGCGCTGGCACGTATGCCTGCCAATTGTTCTTCGTTGCGCAACATGCGGTGTGTGGGCAGTCTGTAGCCTTTCTTTTTGTATTGTTGTATCTTCGCCTCTACTTCGTCTGAGTAGTTCTTGGGCGCGAAGCGAAACGTTTTACTATTCTTTTTCACCATGCTTGTTATCTTAAAGTTCGGCAAAAGTATCACTTTCTTGCCGAACAGTGGCTAAGTCTGTCTGTTTTTTTGCGGTTTATAACAATAGTGTTAGCCCAATATATTTAGGTGTAATGTAGCGACATATTGCGTATAACACGCTGCGTGAATGGCATCCGAATCGGTTCATCAAGGGCGTCCAACGGTGGTTGTACGCGCGTCTAACGGCCGTTGGACGCGCGGCTAACGGTCGTTGGACGCGCGTACAACCACCGTTAGACGTCCTTATCGAAAGCATATATATGGTTATATCAGCCTGTGGAAGCGCTTTCCACAAGCCGATATAACCCGATGATGTTGCTCTGATATTTATTGCTGCCTGTATTCTTTAGGCGACATTCCGGTGTGTTGCTTGAAATACTTCCCGAAAAACGATTGATTGGCAAAGTGCAGTTCGTCGGAGATCTCCTGAATGCTTAGCTCGGACGATTTGAGTAAGGCTTTGGCTTCCAGAATCACACTGTTTTCGATCCATTCGCCGGCGGTCTTTCCGCTAACCTCCTTGATGGCAGTAGATAGATGTTTGGGCGTGAGGAAGAGCTTGTCGGCATAAAATGCCACGCTTCTCTCTTGTTTATACGATTCGCCGACGGCGCGTATGAACCGGTCGAACAACTCTTCTTTGCGCGTTTTGGATTTCTTGACCGGCGGTTGGTTCCCCAGATAGATGGCATAAATGTCATAAAACAGCGCCAACAGTATGCCTTGTGCAATTTCGCGTCGGAAGGGGTTGTCTTTCAGTTTTACTTTTTTCTGCATAAACGAGTAATATTCGTTAATGGCTACAATATCTTCGGCTTTCAGAAGTATGCACGGCTCTTCCTTGATGCGGAAGAAGAGTGGTAACAGTTGCTGTATGGTGGGGAGTACCTCGTTGACAATACGCTCGGACACGACAATCAGGATGCAGGTAAAATCGTCGGTATAATCTACCTGCTGTAAAATCTGTTCGGGCATGGTGATGACCAGCACTCCGGGTTTCATTTCGTATTCCCGCAGATTGATTCGAATGTTCGACTGTCCGTTCAGGCAAAGCGCCAGACAGGCGCCGTTCAAACGCGTGGGGTAGTCGAATAACGAGATACTACCGACATTGTGAAAGATCGCAAAATCGTTTCCGATAAAGTTAATCGTAGGAAAACGTCGGATAATATTTATGTCAACATGCTTGATATTCTTCATCATTACTTGCTCTTTTTACTGCAAACTTACGCAATATTTTGTATTTTTCTATTCAAATTGATTTTTTCTTTCTACTTTTGTGCTTTATAACACAGTTTTTCAGCAGCATGATGGAAGTTAATTTATCAGATATGACCGTCCAGGAACTGATTGCCGACATGTGGGAGCCCTTGACAGGAAACCAACGCAAGTTTCTCGCTAATCAGTTTACCATCCAGCATTATAAAAAGAATGAGGTAATTCACTACGAGAGTGAATCGCCCCGCTATCTGATGTGTTTACTGACGGGCAAAGTGAAAATATATAAAGACGGTGTAGGTGGACGCTCTCAGATTATCCGCATGATTAAGCCGGTGGAGTATTTCGGTTATCGTGCGTATTTCGCGGGCGAAGACTATGTCACGGCTGCGTCGGCTTTCGAACCTTCGGTGGTGTGCCTCATACCTATGACTGCCATTATGACATTGATCGAACAAAATAATAAGCTGGCTCTGTTTTTTATCCGCCAGCTTTCGGTCGATTTAGGCGTTGCCGATGAGCGTACCGTCAATCTCACGCAGAAGCACATCCGCGGACGTCTGGCAGAATCGCTGTTGTTTCTTAAAGAGAGCTATGGGGTTGAAGAAGATGAGTCTACGCTGAGCATCTATCTCTCGCGCGAAGATTTGGCAAGTCTCTCCAACATGACTACATCCAACGCCATTCGTACCTTGTCGCAATTCTCCAATGAACGTCTGATTGCCATCGACGGACGGAAAATAAAACTGATAGATGAAGAGAAACTGCGTAAGATAAGTAAGATAGGATAAGTGGAGATAACAAAATATCTTTCGTATGGTGGTATTTGAAAAAATAACGCTATTTTTGCACCCCCATTCTTATTTAGAGTTATAAGCATTGCACATTTAAAATATAAATTAATAAATCATAGAATGAACATTTCATTTCAGAACGTAGACAAGGCAAGCGCGCTGCTTACCCTGAATGTAGAAAAGACGGATTATCAGGCAAAAGTGGAAAAGTCACTCAAGAATATTCGTCAGAAAATGGATATGCCGGGTTTCCGCAGAGGTATGGTGCCGATGGGACTGGTGAAAAAACGGTTCGAAAAGAGCGTCTTGAGAGAAGAGGTAGAGGAAATGGTTTCCGAAGCTATTGTCAAATACCTGCAAGATAATAAAGTGCCCGTATTGGGACAACCCATCCCCAGCCGAGAGAATAACGTAGATTTCGACAACATGGAGGAGTTTACATTCAAAATAGATGTGGCGCTGACACCCGACATAAAGGTTGAACTAAGCCCCAACGATACCATTGATTATTATACCATCGACATGCCCGACGAAAGGGTGAATAATCGTATACAAGCATATGCTTATGGTGATGGAACATACGAATCGGCAGAAGAGTACCGCGGCGATAAAGAAGATATGCTGAAGGGAACGCTGATCGAACTCGACGAAAACGGAGCCGAAAAAGAAGGGGGCATCCGGATGGAAGAGGTTTCGATGTTGCCTTCCTATATGAAAGACGATGAGCAAAAGTTACGATTTGAAGGTCGTAAAGTAGGGGATACCATTGTGTTCAATCCCGCTGTCGCTTGGAAAGGAAATGAAGCCGAACTGGCATCGCTCTTTAATATGGAGAAAGAGAAGGCAGTCGAGATAAAATCCGACTTTAGCTATCTCATTGCCGGGATTACTCGTTATGTAGTCGACGATCTGAACCAAAATGTCTTTGACAGGGTGCTGGGACCGGGCGTTGTAGACAATGAAGCCGATTTCCGTGAACGGGTTAAGGAGGCCATGCAACAGCAAGACAAACAAGGCAGTGATTTAAAATTCTTACTGGATATACGAGCGTACATTTTGGGAAAGATAGATAAACCGCAATATGCCGAAGGTATCTTGAAGCGTTATGTGAAAATCAATAATGGAAAGGATAAGAACGGAGAAGAGGTGACCGATGAGCAATTCCAACAGAGCCTCGAAGGACTGACGTGGCAATTAATCAGAAATCAGTTGATGGCTGCTGCCGGTATAGATATCGAAAAAGCCGACCTTCTGGATCAGGCGAAAGAGTATGTCCGCACACAATTTTTTCAATATGGTATGAGTGTACCCGCGCACATGTTAGACTCTTATGCCCGCGGAATGTTGGAGGACGAGGAAAAGGTTGAGAAGCTTGCAGAGCAGGCTGTCAACGAAAAACTCAGCAAAGTATTGCAACAGCAAGTGACGCTGCGTAACCATGTGATAACGGTGGAGGAATTTGATAAGTTTTTTGAATAATTATGGATGATTTTAGAAAATATGCTACCAAGCATTTAGGCATGAATAGCTTGGTGCTCGATGATGTGATACGAGCACAAGGTGGGGGATACCCTATCAGTCCCTATATATTGGAGGAGCGTCAATTGAACGTTACCCAAATGGATGTGTTTTCCCGACTGATGATGGACCGCATCATCTTCTTGGGAACGGCTATCGACGATTATACCGCCAATACCCTGCAAGCCCAATTGCTTTATCTCGATTCGGCAGATCCGGGAAAAGATATCTCTATCTATATCAATTCACCCGGTGGGTCGGTATATGCCGGATTGGGTATCTACGATACCATGCAGTTCATCAGCAGTAACGTAGCAACCATCTGTACCGGTATGGCAGCCAGCATGGCAGCCGTATTGCTGGTGGCAGGAACCGAGGGTAAGCGCTCGGCGCTGAAGCACTCGCGTGTCATGATACACCAACCGCTGGGAGGAGTGCAGGGACAAGCCTCGGACATAGAAATCACTGCCCGCGAAATCGTTAAGATGAAGCAGGAACTTTATACCATTATTGCAAATCACTCGCATACCCCTTACGATAAAGTGGCTGCCGACTCCGACCGCGATTACTGGATGACTGCCGACGAAGCCAAAGCATACGGAATGGTAGACGAAGTGATGATAAAGAAATAATTCATGGCTCAAAAAAAGATTACTTATAGAACGTGCAGCTTTTGCGGACGGTCGGAAAAAGACGTGACGTATCTCATCTCAGGGTTGGATGGGAATATCTGCGATACTTGCGCTGATCAGGCGTATATGATGCTCGATGAAATGCGTAATACCAAAGAGTATGGCGCGCCATCGGTACTCAATATGAAGGATATGCCCAAACCGGCAACGATTAAAGCTTTCCTCGACCAATACGTTATCGGACAAGATGATGCCAAACGCTATCTGTCTGTATCTGTTTATAACCACTATAAACGATTGTTGCAGAAGAACAAGGGCGACGACGTAGAGATAGAGAAATCGAATATTATTATGGTGGGAAGCACCGGCACCGGCAAAACACTGCTGGCACGCACCATTGCCAAATTGCTCAATGTACCCTTCACGATTGTCGATGCAACCGTCTTGACCGAAGCCGGATATGTGGGCGAAGATATTGAAAGTATTCTCACCCGACTGTTGCAAGTAGCCGACTACAAAGTGCCCGAAGCCGAAAGAGGCATCGTCTTCATTGACGAAATCGATAAAATAGCACGCAAGGGAGATAACCCGTCGATTACCCGCGACGTGAGTGGAGAAGGGGTACAGCAAGGACTGCTCAAACTGCTCGAAGGCTCGGTGGTGCTCGTTCCGCCGCAGGGAGGACGCAAACACCCCGACCAAAAGATGATTGCCGTAAATACCAAAAATATACTCTTCATCTGCGGGGGAGCATTCGATGGTATCGAAAAGAAAATAGCGCAACGCCTCAATACCAGAGTAGTAGGATATAACGCCCAAAGAAACGTGGCAACCATCGACCGTGAAAACATGATGCAATATATCGCTCCGCAAGACTTGAAAAGTTTTGGGTTGATACCCGAAATCATCGGACGTCTGCCGGTGCTGACCTATCTCAATCCGTTGGATAGAACTGCGCTGAGAGCGATTCTGACCGAACCCAAAAATTCCATTATCAAGCAATATATCAAACTGTTCGAGATGGATGGAGTGCGTCTGTCTTTCGATGAAGAGGTTTACGAATATATCGTTGATAAAGCCATCGAATACAAACTCGGAGCACGAGGACTGCGTTCTATCGTTGAAACCATCATGATAGACAGTATGTTTGAAACACCCTCCGAACAGCGCGCCGAACTGAATATTACCTTGGAGTATGCCAAGCGTCAATTGGAGAAAATGAATGTAGCAAGATTGCAAAGTGCTTAATATCAATAACTAATATCGATGAATATTTTTTTAAGTAAAAGCAAACGAAAATATTCGTCCGATATGGTTGTTATTTCATAAGTTGTTTATAACTTTGTTTTCATAAGGAGTTCATAAGAAGAGGTATTCCTATAACTCTTACTTGTTGATTTGTTATAAATAGCTAATAAAGAATCATGGCAGAAAAGAAGATTAATTTAACTGCACAACTGAAGAAGTACTTTGGCTTTGACACGTTTAAGGGGAATCAGGAGGCCATCATAGAAAATCTATTGGCAGGTAACGATACGTTTGTCCTTATGCCCACCGGCGGAGGAAAGTCATTGTGCTATCAATTACCCGCACTCATCATGGAGGGAACAGGCATTGTCATCTCTCCGCTGATTGCTCTGATGAAAAACCAAGTTGACGCCATGCGAAATTTTAGTGAAGACGACGGAATAGCACATTTCATCAACTCTTCACTCAATAAAGGCGCTATCGAACAGGTGAAAGCAGATATACTGTCCGGTAAAACAAAGCTGCTTTATGTGGCGCCCGAATCGCTTACCAAAGAGGAAAACGTAGAGTTCCTCAAAACGATTAAAATATCTTTCTATGCCGTTGACGAAGCACATTGTATCTCCGAATGGGGACACGACTTCCGACCGGAATATCGACGCATCCGACCTATTATTAATGAAATAGGGCGGGCGCCGGTGATTGCACTTACTGCAACGGCAACGCCCAAGGTGCAACACGATATTCAGAAAAATCTGAATATGACCGATGCAAAGGTTTTCAAATCGTCATTCAACCGCCCAAACCTATATTATGAGGTGCGAGCCAAAACCAATAACATCGACAGAGATATCATCAAGTTCATTAAAAACAATCTCGATAAATCGGGAATCATTTACTGCCTGAGCCGGAAGAAGGTAGAAGAACTGACTGAAATCTTACAAGCCAACAACATCAGCGCCAGAGCCTATCATGCCGGTATCGACTCTAAAATACGTACCCAGAATCAAGATGATTTCCTGATGGAGAAAATCGACGTAATCGTAGCTACGATAGCTTTCGGAATGGGTATTGACAAACCCGATGTGCGATATGTTATCCATTATGATATTCCCAAAAGTCTGGAAGGATACTATCAGGAAACAGGAAGAGCCGGACGCGATGGAGGAGAAGGACAATGTATAACCTTTTATACGAATAAAGACCTGCAGAAATTAGAAAAGTTTATGCAGGGAAAACCGATAGCCGAACAGGAAATTGGCAAACAACTGCTGCTCGAAACAGCAGCCTATGCCGAATCGTCTGTTTGTCGCCGTAAAACGCTACTGCACTACTTTGGAGAAGAGTACACAGAAGAAAATTGCGGAAATTGTGATAATTGTTTAAACCCTAAAAAGCAGGTGGAAGCCCAAGATTTATTGTGCACCGTAATAGAAGCTATTGTTGCGGTCAAAGAAAACTTTAAAACAGATTATATTATTGACATCTTACAGGGACGGGAAACGTCGGAAGTGCAGGCGCATTTGCACGAAGATCTCGAAGTTTTCGGTTCAGGAATGGGAGAGGAAGACAAAATATGGAATGCCGTCATCCGACAAGCTCTCATCGCCGGATACCTGAGTAAAGAAGTCGAAAACTACGGATTGCTCAAGGTCACCCCCGAAGGACATGCCTTCCTCAAAAAACCGTACTCGTTTAAAATTACCGAAGATAACGAGTTTGAAGAACAGGAAGAGGATGCTCCCACAAGAGGAGGAGGAGCATGTGCAGTCGACCCTGCCCTCTACGCTATGCTGAAAGACTTGCGTAAAAAGCTATCCAAAAAATTGGAAATACCGCCTTATGTAATCTTTCAGGATCCGTCGCTCGAAGCCATGGCTACTATATATCCGGTTACCCTCGACGAACTGCAGAATATTCCGGGAGTAGGAGCCGGTAAAGCCAAAAGATATGGTGAGGAGTTCTGCAAACTCATTAAGAGACATTGCGAAGAAAACGAAATCGAACGACCCGAAGACTTGCGCGTTCGTACCGTAGCCAATAAATCCAAACTTAAGGTATCTATCATACAAGCTATCGACCGAAAGGTGGCGCTCGATGATATCGCCTCATCCAAAGGTATCGAATTTAATGAGTTGCTCGACGAGATCGAAGCCATCGTTTACTCGGGTACCAAACTCAATATCGACTATTTCATCGACGACATCATGGACGAAGATCACATGCTCGATATCTATGATTATTTCAAGGAATCGACCACAGACAATATTGAGGATGCACTCGAAGAACTCGGCGACGACTTTACCGAAGAAGAGGTACGGATGGTGCGCATTAAGTTTATCTCGGAAATGGCAAACTAATATTATTTGTTATTCATTATTTTGTCGTATATTTGCGCGCAATAATTTTAATACATAGTATTATATGTCATTTATTGCAGATAAAATTGTAATGGACGGATTGACTTTCGATGACGTATTGTTAATTCCTGCCTATTCAGAGGTGTTACCCCGTATGGTTGAACTCTCGACCCGATTCTCACGCAACATTGAACTGAAAATTCCTTTTGTAACCGCAGCCATGGATACGGTTACCGAATCCAAAATGGCTATCGCGATTGCACGCGAAGGCGGCATCGGTGTGATTCATAAAAATATGCCCATCGAAGAGCAGGCGCGGCAAGTAGCCATCGTGAAGAGGGCAGAAAACGGAATGATTTACGATCCGGTTACCATCAAGCGAGGCTCGTCGGTTGGCGATGCCTTGGACTTGATGGCGGAGTATCGAATCGGTGGAATACCGGTTGTTGATGACGAAAAACATCTGGTCGGAATCGTTACTAACAGAGATCTGCGCTTTGAAAAAGATCTCAGCCGATGCATCGACGATGTGATGACCAAAGAGAATATTATCACAACCAATCAAACCACCGATATGGACGCCGTGTCGATGATTCTGCAGAAGTACAAGATCGAAAAGCTGCCCGTAGTCGACAAAGACTACAAGCTGGAAGGGCTGATCACCTACAAGGACATCACCAAGGCAAAAGATAAACCTATGGCATGCAAGGACAGCAAAGGACGCTTGCGGGTAGCTGCCGGCGTGGGAGTAACCGGCGATACCCTCGAACGTATGCAGGCGCTGGTAGATGCCGGCGCCGATGCCATTGTCATTGACACGGCGCATGGACACTCCTATTCGGTCATTGAAAAACTGCGCGAAGCCAAACAGGCTTTCTCACAAATAGATATTGTCGTAGGAAACATTGCCACCGGCGAAGCAGCCAAAGCCTTGGTCGATGCCGGCGCCGATGCGGTGAAAGTGGGAATCGGACCGGGGTCGATCTGTACCACCCGTGTGGTGGCAGGGGTAGGGGTGCCGCAACTATCTGCCATTTACGATGTAGCCAAGGCACTGAAAGGTACCAATATACCACTTATAGCCGATGGCGGTTTGCGCTACTCGGGCGATGTCGTTAAAGCATTGGCTGCCGGAGGATACTGCGTAATGGTCGGATCTTTGGTCGCCGGTACCGAAGAAGCGCCCGGAGATACCATCATTTTCAACGGACGAAAATTCAAATCATATCGAGGTATGGGATCGCTCGAAGCCATGGAGAACGGATCGAAAGACCGGTACTTCCAAAGCGGAACCAACGATGTGAAGAAATTAGTACCCGAAGGCATCTCGGCGCGTGTTCCTTACAAGGGAACCCTCTACGAAGTGATCTTCCAACTTACCGGTGGTTTGCGCGCCGGAATGGGCTATTGCGGCGCTACCAACATTTTACAACTGCACAATGCCAAGTTTACGCGCATCACGAATGCCGGTGTGCTCGAAAGCCATCCGCACGATGTATCCATCACCAGTGAGGCGCCCAATTACAGCCGACCGGAGTAGTATTTTTCGCCAAGAGGTGATAAAAACCGTTAACGGAAATGGAGAACAACAAGTTTTACTCCTATCTTCGTAGCCGTATAACAAATCATAATGTAGAAAAGAGCATGCGAAGACTCCTCCCGGGATTATTATTACTGACAGGAATATGCACCGGATGTCAAGAACCATACGATCATAAAGGACGTATACCATTGGCAGAGGTAGACGGTATCTTCTTATACAAAGAAGAGGTTGAGGCTGTACACACCGCACAGCAGTCGCCGTCGGACAGCATCCGTTTTGTCAACGAGTACATACATAACTGGGTGGAGGAAACGCTACTCTTTGAAAAAGCGCAAAGCAATATCCCCGACGACGGGGAGATTGAACAAATGGTGAATAATTATCGGCAGGCGCTTATCATGCATACCTACCAGCAAGCCCTGATTCAACAACAGTTATCGGACGAGATCTCCGAAGAGGAACTGACCGATTTCTACGAACAGAACAAAAAACTGTTCCGATTGGAAAGACCGCTTATACAGGGGCTGTTCATCAAAGTGCCACTTGCCGCACCGCAATTGGGCGATGTGCGCAGATGGTACAAAACATTTGCGCGTGATGCCGTAGAACATATCGAGAAGTATAGCCTGCAAAACGCCGTAACGTACAAGTACTTCTACGACAAGTGGTTGCCGCTGTCCGAAGTGCTCAACATGTTGCCTCTTGAAGTACAGGATGCCGGAACGTATGTGAATGAAAACAGGCACATTGAACTGAAGGATACGGCGTTCTACTACTTCCTCAATGTAAGCGATTGCTTGTTGCCCGGCGAAATAAAACCATACCCATACGCTCGTGCTGAAGTGAAAGATATGTTGCTAAATATCAAACAGGTGGAGTTTATGAAGCAGGTGAAAGCCGACTTGTATAAGCAAGCTGTAAAACAGAATAAAATTAAATATTATTTGAATACAAAGAATGAAAAAGTTGATAAACAGCATTAAACGTGCTGGAACCGGCGCCTTACTGTGCCTTATTGCCTCTATCGCATTCGGACAAGACAAGCAAGATAATGTGATTGATGAGGTGGTATGGGTGGTAGGCGATGAGTCTATCCTGAAATCGGAAGTCGAAGAGATGCGGCTGGATGCTTTGTACAACGGACGAAAATTCGACGGAGACCCTTATTGCGTCATTCCCGAAGAGCTGGCAGTGCAGAAGCTGTTCTTGCATCAGGCGGCACTCGATAGTATTGAGGTAAGTGAAAACGAAGTGATTCAACGCGTAGATTACATGATGAATTACCAGATAAACGCCATCGGATCGCGGGAAAAGCTGGAAGAGTACCATAATAAAACCATGAGCCAGCTGCGTGAAATGTGGAGAGAGAATGCCCGGGAAGGATTGCGAGTGCAGAAGATGCAGCAAAAACTGGTAGGCGAAGTCAAGGTAACCCCTTCCGAAGTGCGACGTTACTTCAGTAACTTGCCTGCCGACAGCATTCCGTATATCCCGACACAGGTAGAGGTGCAAATCATTACGCAACAACCCAAAATACCACAAGCCGAGATAGAGGCGGTAAAAGCCCAACTGCGTGAATATACCGATCGCGTTAACAAAGGCGAGACCAGCTTTTCTACCTTGGCACGCCTCTATTCGGAAGACAGGCAATCTGCCGTACAAGGTGGAGAGTTGCGTTTTATGGGACGCGGGGAACTTGATCCTGCCTTTGCCAATGTGGCATTCAATCTGCAAGACCCCAATAAGATTTCGAAGATTGTTGAATCGGAATATGGCTACCATATCATTCAGTTGATGGAGAAGAGAGGCGACCGCATCAAGGTACGCCACATCTTGCTAAAGCCCCATATTCCCGAAGAATCGCTGATGCGCGCCAATGCGCGGTTAGATTCTATTGCCGATGATATCCGGAACGCCAAGTTCTCCTTCGAGGATGCCGCCTCCGTATTGTCGCACGATAAAGATACACGCAATAACCACGGCTTACTGCCCAACCCGAATAACAACACCTCTAAGTTTGAAATGCAACAACTGCCGCCCGAAATAGCTAAGGTTGTCGATGGCATGCAGGTAGGAGAAATATCGAAAGCATTTATCATGACACCCGAACGGACAGGTAAGGAAGAGTGTGTGATTGTGAAACTCAAAAGCCGAATCAACGGGCATAAAGCGACCATTGCCGAAGACTATCAACGATTGAAAGAGATTGTGATGGAGAAGAAACAAAATGAGGTGCTCGATAAGTGGATACGCGAAAAACAGAAGCACACCTACGTGCGCATTAATGAAAAATGGCGTAACTGCGCCTTTAAATACCCGGGCTGGGTGAAGGAATGAAACGCAAACTGGCATTGGCAAGCGTGCTCTTCATCGGCATGGCGGTTGGGTTGCATGCACAAGATGTAAGGACAGATCCCGACAAGAAAAAAACGCGGGTCGACTTGTTGTATGCCGACGAAGCGCAAGCCGATAAGTTTGCACGACCGGATGTGCAACTGCTCATCGGGTCGGTGAAGCTGAGGCACGACAGTATGTACATGTATTGCGATACTGCCTATATCTACGAAAAAAGTAACTCGGTCGAAGCATTCAGCAACGTACGCATGGAGCAGGGAGACACCTTATTTATATATGGAGACTATCTCTATTACGATGGCACCAGCCAGATCGCCATGCTGCGGAGAAATGTACGGATGATTAATAGGAATACTAAGCTTACTACCGATAGTCTGAACTATGACCGCATCCTCAATTTGGGATATTACTTCGATGGAGGAACGCTCACCGACGAGCAGAATGTACTTACCTCCAATTGGGGGGAATACAGTCCGGCTACCAAGATAGCCGTATTCAATCATGATGTCGATCTGACCAACCCCAAATTTGTGCTTACCTCAGACACCCTGAGGTATAGCACCGAGAGTAAAGTGGCTACCATACTAGGTCCATCCAACATCGTGAGTGAACAGAACCACATCTATTCCGAACGGGGCATCTACAATACGGTGAACGAACAGGCGGAATTGCTTGACCGGTCTGTGCTGACCAATCAAGGCAAGCGACTTACGGGCGACAGTTTGTTCTATGACCGGTTGCGCGGTTATGGCGAGGCATTCGACCATGTGCAGATGAACGACACTGTCAATCGAAACATGCTTACCGGCGATTATTGTTATTACAACGAATTGGCTGGGAATGCTTTTGCCACCCGGCGAGCGGTGGCGATAGACTATTCGCAGGGCGACAGTTTGTATATACACGGTGATACCCTGCGACTGTTCACGTTCGACTTGAATACCGATTCGGTCTATCGCGTGATGCGCGCTTATCATAAAGTGCGTGTTTACCGCACAGATGTGCAGGCTGTGTGCGATTCGTTGGTTTACAACTCCAAAGATTCGTGCATGACCATGTACACCGATCCTGTCTTGTGGCACGATACCCAACAACTGCTGGGCGAAGAGATCAAAATCTACCTGAAGAGCGGCACTATCAATTGGGCGCATATCATCAATCAGGCTCTCACCGTAGAGCGGATGGACAGCGTGCACTACAATCAGGTGTCGGGCAAGGAGATGAAGGCGTTTTTCGTCGACGGTGATATGCGACAGGTTGATGTCAACGGCAGTGTGATGCTGATCTATTATCCGGTCGAGGAAAAAGATACCACACTGATCGGGCTGAACTATGCCGAAGGCGGATTTTTACGTATGTTCTTGATGCAGCGCCGCATGGAAAAGGGCATGTTTATAGGAAAAGCCAACGGCACAATGTATCCCATGAGCCAGATACCGGCAGATAAGCTTAGGTTGCCATCGTATGTGTGGTTCGATTATCTCCGTCCGCGCAATAAAGAGGATATCTTCGACTGGCGGGGCAAGCGGGCAGGCGATGAGTTGCCCAAGTCCGACCGTCGGCAGACATCTCCCGAAAACCTGCATATCCGACGGACAGGGAACTAATGGCAGTTTTAATACTCAACTTTCAATTTTCAAAATAAGAATTATGGGAATGTTTACCATGCGGAAGCCTCGCGGTTTTCATCATCCGTATATCTATGTAGATGAACGGAAGGAAAAATTGGCTAAGATGGAAGAAAGCGCCAAGCGGGAGTTGGGAATGCTACCCGAAAAGGAGTTTTCGCCCGAAGATATTCGGGGTAAGTTCGTGGAAGGAACAACGTACCTGAAACGTCGTAAAGAGAGCGGACGCAAACCGGTACACATCGGTGTGTTGATCTTTGCAATTTCCATACTGGCATACCTCTGGTATGCCATTGCCAACGGATTAATCTGATTTCTACATTCAATGACAAGCGATATTATTCATTTGCTGCCCGATTCGGTTGCCAACCAAATCGCGGCAGGCGAAGTCATTCAGCGTCCTGCCTCGGTGGTGAAAGAGTTGGTAGAGAATGCGCTCGACGCCGGCGCCAACGAAATATACATCCTCATCACCGACGCCGGCAGAACCGGCATACAAGTGATCGATAACGGGAAGGGGATGTCGGAAACGGATGCCCGTCTCTCTTTTGAACGACACGCCACGTCGAAGATACGTGCGGCAGCCGACTTGTTTGCCCTACATACCATGGGCTTTCGCGGGGAGGCGTTGGCATCGATTGCTGCCGTTGCTGAGGTGGAGCTGAAAACACGTCGCCCCGAAGAGGAATTGGGTACGCGCATCGTGATAGCCGGCTCGAAGCTGGAACGACAAGAAACCGTGTCGTGTCCCGTCGGAAGCAATTTCTTTGTGAAGAACCTCTTCTTCAACGTACCTGCCCGCCGTAAGTTCCTCAAATCCGACAAAACAGAGTACAAGAATATATGCGAAGAGCTGGAACGAATGGTGTTGGTACATCCCGATGTGGAGTTTCATCTGTATCACAACGATGCCGAGAACTATAATCTGCCCGTCGTTTCTTTGCGCCAGCGCATATTGGGTGTGCATGGCAAGAAGCTCAACAAAGAATTGCTCGAGATAGAAGCCGATACTTCTTTAGTGAAAATATCGGGCTACGTTGCCCGTCCCGAAGCCGCTACCAAGAACCGGGTGCACCAGTATTTCTTTGTGAACGGTCGCTACATGTACCACCCTTATTTCCGCAGAGCGGTGCTCGAGGCGTATGAACGACTGATTCCGGCGGGCGAGCAGATCTCTTACTTCATCTATTTCGAGGTAGCCCCTGCCCATATTGATGTCAACATCCATCCCACAAAAACCGAAATTAAGTTCGAGAACGAACAGGCTATCTGGCAAATTCTGGCAGCTGCCGTGAAAGAGACGCTGGGGAAGTTTAACGTCCCTGCGATTGATTTCGATATGGAAGAGGCACCCGAAATCCCTGCTTTTGAAGAGAATAGATATGCCGAACCGCCCAAGGTGCATTATGATGAGGGCTACAACCCGTTCAAAACGGTGGGTACCGGATATCGGGGTAGCAGCAAGGCGCCGACAGTCTCCTGCAACTGGGAAAAGTTGTATGCCGACACCCCGTCGGCGTCGGCGACAGAGGCAGATACCGATGTCGACGCATCACCGACCGAAGGACTGCTGCCGGATATGGATGTTCCATACCCAAGCAACGGATACATGCAACTTAAAGGGCGTTATATCCTGACCTCGGTAAAATCGGGCTTGATGTTGATAGACCAGCATCGTGCCCACGTGCGTGTGCTTTTCGAACAGTATCTGAATCGCATCAGGCAGCATCTTCGAGCTTCGCAGGGAGTGCTTTTCCCCGAGATAGTGCAACTGTCGGCTGCCGAGAACAGCGTGATGGAGAGCATCTTGAACGATATTTCTGCCATTGGTTTCGAACTGACCCCGTTGGGAGGCGGCAGTTATGCCGTGAGTGGGGTACCCGAAGGTATTGAGGGTTTGAGTCCGGTCGAAGTGGTGCTCAATATGCTGCATACTGCCATGGAAAAAGGAGGTGATGTGAAGAGTGAAGTGCATCGGCTGCTGGCATTGACCTTGGCGCGGGCTGCCGCCATCGTATATGGTCAGGTGCTTTCGCAGGACGAGATCGTCTCTCTGACCGATAAGCTGTTTGCTTGCGAAACGCCCAATTATACACCCGACGGGCAGATTATTCTTACAATCATCAAAGAGGAAGAGATAGGAAAGCTTTTTCGGGCTTCGTCGCGTTCTTGAGCGGAGAAATGCCGCCATTGTTTGTGATAAAATGAGTAGAAAGTTGTTTTTTTTTATAAAAGTGTGGCAATTAACGAAAAACGTCTTACCTTTGCGCCCGTTATAATAGTAATGCGACAAAGCGATTATAATACGACAAACTGAGTTGCTTGTATATAGCAATACTAAACCGTAAAACATGATATGAACATAAATTGGGTATTAACCCTCAAACCGTTTATTAATTAGTAAAAATGAAAAAGTATCTAATGGCGCTGGCTTTTGCCGGCATGTCGACGGTTGCATTTGCGCAATACGGCGCTGCAACGAACAGTGATGGATTTGCCAAAGAGCAAAACAAGTTTCAAGTGCTTACCAACAAGTTTTGGCACAATTGGTTTATCTCCGCCGGGGGAGGTGTTTCAGTGATGTTCGGCGAAGCCGATAGTAAAGCCGACTTTGGTGACAGAATCAGCCCTACATTAAATGTTGCTTTGGGTAAATGGTTTACTCCGGGATTAGGTTTGCGCGTGCAGTACAGCGGATTGCAGGCCAAGGGCGTAACTTACTATACCGGAGGTACCTATACCGACGGTGCTGCTGTAAATGGTCTTTATACGCAGAAATTCGATTACATGAATCTGCATGGTGATGCCATGTTTAATTTGAGCACACTCTTCTTCGGTTATAACGAGAAGCGCGTGTACGAGTTTATTCCTTATCTCGGTGCAGGTATTGTGCACAGTTATGATGCTCCTCACAGAAATTCGTTAGGGCTGAACGGCGGTCTTGTGAACCGTTTCCGGGTAGGCAAAGCTATCGACATCAATCTGGAGCTGAGCGGCTTGTTTGTTGAAGACAAGTTCGACGGTGAGATTGGCGGCGGTCATAGCCACGACGGTTTGGCAAGCGTCACGTTAGGCTTGACGTATCGTTTCCCGGGACGTACCTTCTCTAAAACGGCGGCTCAAATGCCGACCGACGAGCTGAATGAGATGAGAGACCGCATTGCCCGGATGGCTGCCGAGCGCGACCGGCTGAATCGTGAACTGCAAGATGCCCTGGCTGCTGCCAAGAAGCAACCCGAGAAGGAGATTGTAGAAAAAGAGGTCGTGAAAGAGGTGCCTGTTGGGAAGATGGGACCGGTGTTCTTCAAAATAGGCTCGGCTACCATCTCTTCCGAATCGGCATCGAGCTTGGCATATATGGCTAATCAAATCAAAAATTCGGGCAACTCTTATGTTGTAAGCGGTTATGCCGATTCGTCGACCGGTTCGGTCGAGTACAACCAGCAATTGAGCTTGAAACGTGCACAAGCCGTAGTCAATGCCTTGGTAAAGACTTATGGCGTAGATGAAGCTAAGTTGACTGCCGAAGGCAAGGGCGGCGTTGATTCGTTTGGCGCTGCACGACTGAACCGTATGGCTGTTATCGAGACTGCTAAAACTGCCCGATAAGAATTGGGTTTACATAAAAAAGGGCGCACTCGAAAGAGTGCGCCCTTTTTAGCTTTATACACAAATTATTGCAGCTCTACCGTCACAATCGACTTGGCAGGCATTTTTATCGTCAACACTCCTTTGGCGATTTTGGCATTGGTAAAGGCGGCGGGTTTTACCATGTCGGGCTGTTCGAAGGTGTTGTAGTCGGTCAGATTCTTGGCAGTAAGAATCTCGCCCACCGCTTTGGTTGCTTTGATGTCGCCCAAGGCAACAGTCACCGTCTGCTCGTTGTCGGCGTCGATGTTCGACAGCGAGATGTGGATCTTTCCTGCTTGGTCTTTAGAGGCGGTAGCGCTCAGCATCGGAACGGTGCGGTTGTCGCGTACGGGCATCTCCTTGCAGTTGATGCTTAACGGCAGGTACGTGGCATCTTGGTGTACGTTGTACATCTTGAACACGTAATAGGTAGGGGTCAACACCATGCCTCCCTTGTCGTTTGTCAGAATCATGCTTTGCAGCACGTTGACAATTTGGGCGATGTTTGCCATCTTCAGGCGATCGGTGTATTTATGGAAGATATCGAACGTGGTCGATGCAACGAAAGCATCGCGCAGCGTGTTTTGCTGATAGAGGTGTCCGCGTATGGTGCCCGGTTCTTCGTCCCACCACGTTCCCCATTCGTCGAGCATCAGGGCAACTTGCTTTTGCGGGTCGTAAGAATCCATGATGGCGCAGTGGCGTTTGATAACATCTTCTATTTCGCGGCATTTGCCGATAGTCCAATAGTAATCGTCTTTGTTGAATTGGGTGGCTGCTCCTTTGCTGCCTGTCCATCCCGATACGGTATAATAGTGGAGCGACAATCCGTTCATCTGGCTTCCCACTTGTTCCATGAGCACGCGTGTCCATGTGTAGTCGTAATCGCTGGCGCCGCTGGCAATTTTAAAGAGGCGGTTGTCGTCGTAATTGCGGCAATAGGTGGCGTAGCGTCGATAGAGGTCAGAGTAAAATTCGGGACGCATGTTGCCTCCGCATCCCCAGCTTTCGTTACCTACGCCCAGGTATTTCACCTTCCAAGCGTGGTCGCGTCCGTTGGCGCGGCGCAGTCGAGCCATGGGCGAATCGCCTTCGCTGGTCATATATTCTACCCATTTAGCCAATTCTTCTACACTTCCGCTTCCCACATTTCCGCTGATGTAGGGTTCGCATCCCAGCATTTCGCACAGATTGAGAAATTCGTGTGTGCCGAAGCTGTTGTCTTCGATGGTACCTCCCCAATTGTTGTTCACCATTTTGGGGCGATTGGCTTTGGGGCCGATGCCGTCCATCCAGTGATATTCGTCGGCAAAGCATCCGCCGGGCCAGCGCAATACCGGCACTTTGAGGTCTTTAAGGGCATTGAATACGTCGGTGCGATAGCCGTTGGTGTTGGGAATGGCAGAGTTTTCACCTACCCATAGTCCACCGTAGATACACGTACCCAGATGCTCGGCAAATTGCCCGTAGATTTCTTTTGGGATGATCGTTTTGCCTTGGTCGGCATTCAGGTTGATGGTTGCGCTCTGCTGTGCCGAGAGCGATGTGGAGGCAGCCCATAGCAGGCTGCACGCGAGAATTTTCTTGCTCATGATAGATTCAAAATTAGTGAGTATTTTGATTACTGATAACTTTATTGGTACCTGTTAGTTATAACAAGTGTGGGCAAAGATAATTGTTTCTGTTGAACGAATCGTGTTTAAAGTACACTTTGTTTGTTTTCCTTCTCCAATTGGAAATCTTTCCGGCGCAAAACGAAGCTGTTGCTCAGATATTTCTCGCGTACAATCTGGTTGGCTGCCAATTCTTCGGGTGTGCCTTGGAAGAGAATCTTACCTTCGAAGAGCAGATAGGCGCGATCGGTAATGCTGAGCGTCTCCTGTACATTATGGTCGGTGATGAGGATGCCGATGTTTTTGTATTTCAGTCGCCACACAATCTGCTGAATATCTTCGACGGCAATGGGGTCTACGCCGGCAAATGGTTCGTCGAGCATGATAAACTTAGGGTCAATGGCCAGACAGCGTGCAATCTCTGTGCGTCGGCGCTCGCCGCCCGACAGTTGGTTACCTTTGTTCTTCCGTACCTTTTGCAGTCTGAACTCGGCAATCAGGCTTTCGAGCTTATCTTTCTGGTAGCTCAGCGGCTTGTCGGTCATCTCCAGTACGGCAGTGATGTTGTCTTCCACACTCATTTGCCTGAATACCGATGCTTCTTGCGCCAGATAGCCGATGCCATTGCGTGCCCGTTTGTATACAGGGTATTTGGTAATGTCGAGATCGTTCAGAAAGATACGTCCTTCGTTGGGTGTTATTAAGCCTACGGTCATATAGAACGAGGTTGTTTTACCGGCGCCGTTAGGTCCGAGCAATCCTACAATCTCTCCTTGCTTCACGTCGATAGATACGTGGCTTACTACGGTACGTTTGCCATACTTCTTTACCAAATCTTCGGTGCGGAGCACCATTTTTGTCTCTTCCATATATAATATATAATGTGCGATGTGTCTGTCCGATTATCTGACATTTCGCTAATTTTGGCGCAAATGTAGCGATTATCAACTTAATTGTGCTACATTTGCGCGCAAAATGGACAATAGAATATGAGAATTAGAAGAATTCGTTTAAGTAATTATCGGAACTTCAAAGACTATTCCATCGACTTTGGAGATGCTGTCACCCTCTTTATCGGCAAAAACGGTATGGGCAAAACCAACCTCCTGTCGGGGTTGAAACAATCGCTCAGTTTCATCTTCTCGAAACGAGAGAATGAACCGCAGTTCAAGTTTCTTGCCAGTTCTAATCAACAGGTGAAAACCTTTTCGGCGACTGACGCCCGATACGGAGAAGACGATGCGCTCACTTTTGATTATATATACCCTGTGGAAATTAAAGCCGAAGCCTCCATCTCAACAGAAGTGAATTTGGAATGGAGCTTCCGCAAAGAGAGCAAAGCATCCGGGTTAAACGAATACTATCGAGGAGCCAATGCTCAATTTTGGACGTATTATATGAGTCATTTTGAAGAATTGCCCGTGTTAGCATTCTTTTCCGATTCGTACCCGCATGTCAAAACGAACATAGGGAGAAGTATGCAGGCGATGCTAAAGTCAGGCAATCCTTTACCTCGCAACACCGCTTACTACAAATGGGATGAGGAGAAAAATTGCACGGAACTGTGGATGCAATACTTTACCATGCAATGGATGAACAATATCTTTCATGCAGATGCCGAAAAGAAGAAACATGTAGATGCAATCGTTGCAAAGGTGGTAGAATTCTCCCAACCAATGTCTACTGAGTATCAAGCCAATCCGGAGCTTATATTGAAAACAATGAATATGGAGAAACGCGGCAATGAATTTGTGCTCGTTTTGGTATTCGAGAATGGTGACCGCATCCCGTTTGCACAACTGCCTCAGGGGTATAAGCGCATCTTCTCCATTGTGTTTGATATTGCCAATCGGAGCTACCTCCTCAATCAGCATTGCGACCCGTCGGGCATCGTATTGATCGACGAGTTGGAGTTGCACCTGCATCCCTCTATCGCACAAGAAATTCTGTCGCGATACACACGAGCATTTCCCCATCTTCAGTTTATTGTCTCTACCCACTCGCCGCTGGTCATCACTAACTTCAAGCAGAACGACAGTAATATTCTGTATAAGCTCTATAAGGAGGAGACAGAATACAAAAGCGTGCGGATAGACGACCTCTTCGGGGTGGACTACAATTCCGGATTGAAATATTCTATGGATACGCCTGAACGGGATGTACGCATCGAACAACTCCGAGATGCGTATTTATATTGGAAAGATGCAGGTGACGAAAGGATGATAATGAGATTAAAAGAAAGACTCGCCCAAGCCATAGGAACCGAAAACCAACTATATCGCTCTTTAGTAGAATAGTGTCAAATGGAGTATATCGATAAAACAATATTAAGAGAGGAGGGAGAGGCTATTATTAAGTCGTTCCTAAACCAAGTGAAAGAGCAAGATCCCTATCCCCAAGATCTCTACGATGTGTTTAAAAGTGATAGGGGCGGGCAATCTCAGAAAGATCTTATTGAAATCCTTTTAGAAGAACAGAATAATCATTGTTGCTATTGCATGCGCCGTTTGACCGTGAATAATAAAATTACCTTAGAACATCTTATCTTAAGGAGCATAACCCAACAAGAAGAGTTCAATAAGTATATTAAAGAGGAAAGGCATACCGTATTGAATGACAATGTTTGTTTGACGGAAGTCAACAAAGTGTATCAGGCAGAGCCTCCCTATCCGCATGTTGTGGCTTATCAAAACTTAGTGGCATCTTGCGATGGAAAGATTATAACGGGAGCACCCGCCATATCGTGTTGCAACCTAAGGCGCGGATTCGAATATATTGAGCCGATAGTTTTATACGCTACAATCAAAAATGAGGTTGTATATGCGTTCAACGGTGAAGTTCGATGGAAAGAAGATAAGGAATACGAAAAGGAGGAGCAGCTAACCATGAATATTCTCGGATTAAACGATTCGATTCTACGAATGGTCAGACATATTTGGAGTTATATAAACAGGTGTGGATTAGTGAAAGGAGACATAGATAGAGACCGAGGAAAACTATATGGTATGTTGGACGAAGTTTCCAATGAAGATTTTGATCTGCTGCTAAGTTTCCAAAGCAACGATACCTATTGGAACCTCCTCGTCGACTACGATTACTTCTCAACAATAACTTATCACAGTGATAATTGAAAGCATATAATTATGAGAAAAGCCCTACGAACTTTCGGGAGATACATCCTATTGATGAAGCGCACCTTTGCCCGACCGGAGCGGATGCACATGTTTTTCCGACAATATGTAAAAGAGATGGCGCAACTCGGCGTCGATTCGATCGGCATTGTATTGCTGATTTCGTTCTTTATCGGCGCCGTTATCACCATACAGATTAAGTTGAACATCGAAAGCCCCTTCATGCCGCGCTGGACGGTGGGCTATGTGACACGCGAAATCATGCTGCTCGAGTTCTCGTCGTCTATCATGTGCCTGATACTGGCAGGCAAAGTAGGCTCGAACATTGCTTCCGAACTGGGTACCATGCGCGTCACCCAGCAGATTGATGCACTCGATATTATGGGCGTCAATTCTGCCAGCTACTTAATACTTCCCAAGATATTTGCCATGATCACCACCATTCCCGTATTGGTGATATTCAGCATCTTTGCCGGCATTATCGGTGCCTTTGCTACTTGCTGGTTCGGCGGCATCATGACTGCCGTCGACCTCGAATACGGTTTGCAGTACGAGTTTGTGGAGTGGTTCATCTGGTGCGGCATCATCAAGTCGCTCTTTTTTGCCTTTATCATCGCCAGCGTGTCGGCATTCTTCGGTTACACCGTCGAAGGCGGTTCCATCGAAGTAGGCAAAGCCAGCACCAACTCGGTGGTGAGCAGCAGCGTGCTCATTCTCTTTGCCGACCTGATATTGACACAACTCTTAATGGGATAAACAAGATGATAGAACTCAAACATATCTATAAGTCGTTCGATGGGATAGAGGTCTTGCACGACATCAATGCCACCTTCGAGAACGGAAAGACCAATCTGATTATCGGGCAAAGCGGTTCCGGCAAAACGGTACTGCTGAAATGTATCGTAGGACTGTTGGTGCCCGAACAAGGCGAGGTGCTATACGACAACCGTAACTTCTTGGCGATGGGCAAACGCGAGAAGAAGACGCTGCGGAGCGAGATGGGAATGATCTTCCAAAGTGCGGCGCTCTTCGATTCAATGTCGGTGCTCGACAATGTGATGTTTCCCCTGAACATGTTCAGCGACGACACCTACCGCGACCGCACCCGTCGCGCCATGTTCTGCTTGGAGCGCGTCAACCTGACCGAAGCCAAGGATAAGTTTCCCGGCGAAATCAGCGGAGGCATGCAGAAGCGGGTCGCCATTGCGCGAGCCATCGCCCTGAACCCGCAGTATCTCTTCTGCGACGAACCCAACTCGGGTCTCGACCCGAAAACGTCGCTCGTCATCGACGAGCTGATACACGACATCACCGTGGAATACAACATGACCACCCTCATCAATACCCACGACATGAACTCTGTGATGGGCATCGGCGAGAAAATTATGTTCATACACGAAGGACACAAAGAGTGGGAAGGTACCAAAGACGATATTATCACCTCCAGCAACAAACAACTGAACGACTTTATCTTTGCTTCCGACCTTTTCCGCAAGGTGAAGGAGATGGAGGTTCAAAACATAGAAGGATGACAACCATTAAAAAGTAAGAATTGAATTTTGATAATTGGAAAACGATGAAAAGGATGAATGTTATGGCGATGCTTTGGGCAGCTATTCTTTGCTCTGCCGCAGCAACACTCCGGGCGCAGGACGCCGGAGATCGAATGATAAGCAACGGCTTACAATTTCTGAATGTTCCCTACGTGGCACATACGCTGGAGGTGAACAATGACGAAGAACTCGTTATCAATAGCGACGAGGTCGACTGCACCACCTTTGTGGAGTACACTCTTGCCATGTCGCTCTGCCCGGTGGTCGACGGTGAGATCTCCGAGATCGACTTTATCGACAAGGTGCAAGCGTTGCGCTATCGCAACGGTAAGGTCGACGGCTACACCTCGCGCTTGCACTACACCACCGAATGGATCAACCATGCCATTGCACGAGGGTATCTGACCGACATCACCGCTCTGCACAGTGCCGATACCCAAACGGTGTCGCTGTCGTATATGTCGTCGCACCCCGACCTCTACAAGCAACTGCGCACCTCGCCTGCGAATGTAACCAAGATGAAATCTATCGAGCAAACCTTGTCGGGACAGGTGGTGCACTATCTTCCCAAAGAGAAGTTACCCGACAATGGATTCGTTTGGATAAAGAATGGCGACATGATTGCCATTACTACCCGTATACCGGGATTAGACATTTCGCATTTGGGCATTGCCTTCTATGTGCGCGGTACACTCTGCCTGCTCCATGCCTCTTCTGCCGAAAAGAAAGTAGTCGTGTCTAAACTATCGTTGTCGCGGATGCTCAAGAACAACAAAAACAGCACCGGAATCAGGGTACTGCGGATAAAAGATTGACGATAGTCGTGCTACATTTGTTTGTTGGCACAAAATCCCAGGCTTTTTTACTCTAATTTATTTCGGGTCTGGGCAACCGCAACAAAACTAATGGGGCTAACTTTATTTTTGTTGCGGTTGCCCTGACGCTCCGTCTTCTTTGATAAGTTCAGTCTAAAAAGTGCCGAACGAGCGGTCTAAAAAGTGCCGAACGAGCGGTCTAAAAAGTGCCGAACGGGCGGTCTAAAAAGTGCCGAACGAGCGGTCTAAAAAGTGCCGAACGAACGGTCTAAAAAGTGCCGACTGCTCGTAACCTGAAAAACCGATCTTTTATGGCTCTATAACGAATCCTTCCTGAAGGAGTGGAGTTTGCTTACAGCTTATCCCTTGCTTACATATTACAGCAAGCGATAAGCTGCAATTGTTTATACGCGTCTACGTATGACTTGTTGCTATTTTGAAATGAAATAGTACAGAAGAATGACAAATAGAAATGGCGATGATTCGTACCCCCCCAATGTAGTATCTCTTAGTAAGAGAGCACACAAACAATAGACTTTCGGGCACAAATATAGCGTGTTTTGCAAGCTGTACAAGCATAAATGGCAACTTTAACGAAAAATATTTTTTAGTAGTTTCAAAAGAAGCGTTAAATGTGGTTTTAGCATTTTGGAATAGCGTGCATGATATGAATCATTCTTTATATAATGCTATAATTATCGAATTTATTGTAAGCATATCTGTTTCTGTTTGTGTGCTCTCTTACTAAGAGATACTACTTTATAAGAGCTTGTTGTCTTCTTGAATATAACTATAATTAATTGATTTTTAGTGTTATATCTATTAATCGAAGCCCCATTGGTATGCCTTGCTGTTATCAGTCGTTTTTTCTGTCGCTACCATACTTCTCCCATCTCCTTCGACTAACGACAATCGCTTGTTGGCACAATCCCAGACTTTTTTACTCTAATTTATTTGGCTACTTTCTGCGGTTACAGCCGTATGCCGGATGACTGATAGCGTGAATGCAGCAACTTATCCGAATATTCCGAATTGATTACATAAAGGAAGTATGACCATTCTTTTGCTATTAGCGACATTTGTGATAGCCCTTTTATCGACGCGATGGATTTATCCATGGTTGCTCAAACTGGCAATCTCCAAGGAGCTGGTCGATGGCTACGATGGGCGTAAGCTGCAACAGACGCCTGTCCCCGTGCTGGGTGGTTGGGCAATATTCTTCGGTATCTGTTTGAGTGCCGGATGTGCGGTGGCTTACGGTAATCTGATGTTGCCTCCTCTTGTCTTGATTGTACTGCTGGTGATGCTCTACATAGGTACCCTCGATGATGTGCTACATCTGTCGTGCAAGATGCGTTTACTGATAGAAACTACCTGCCTGCTACTGTTTATGGCATTGAGCAACGAGAGCATCAATCATTTCTTCGGACTTTGGGGTGGTATTGGGCAATTAACTTCGTGGATATCGGTACCTCTGACACTCTTCTTCTGTGTCGGTCTGATCAATGCCATCAACTTTATAGACGGTATCGACGGTCTGTGCTCGGGCTTTTGTTTCATAGCGAGTGCCATTTTCGGAATTCTCTTCTTCTATATAGATTTCATTGCTTGGGGCATATTGGCAATTGCCTGCTGCGGTGCGATCATACCGTTTTTTGTATATAATGTGTTTGGCAGCAAACGTAAGATGTATCTGGGCAACGGTGGTACCTTGCTGCTGGGCATGTTGATGGCTCTCTTTACGATACGGTTGCAGCAGAGCGACGTCGGCATCTCTTTATGGACACAGAAAGGAGTAGGTGTAATTCCGTTGATACTTGCCATCTTCTTTGTTCCGCTGTTCGATGGCGTGCGCGTGATTGCAGGTAGATTTATTCGTGGCAAATCTCCCTTCCTGCCCGACAGAACACATTTTCATCACCTACTGGTCGATACGAACTGCAGCCATTGGGTAGCCACCTTGTGTATACTTGCACTCAACCTATTGGCTCTTGCGGGATACGGATTGCTCTGTTTGTATGGCGCCTCCGTAGCGTGGCAGCTATCTGGCGTACTGTCGATGGGTATACTCTTCCTACTGATACCTCATGCAAAAATTGTATTTAAAATGATGAATAAAACCCGCAGCGTGAAAAAGCACACTGCTATGGTTGGTAGCGCTTTACATCTCTCCTGTGCAATTGGTCTCTGCTGCCTGCTATTATTGGCAAGTTCGTGCGGGTCGGTGAAAAAGATCCGCTACTTTCAGGATGTAGACTCCCTGACAGAAGAACAAACACCCCTCATCCGTCCGATAGCGCTCAGCATTGGCGATCGCATCTCTGTCATTGTGAGCGGTCGCGATCCGGAATTGACGCAGCCCTTTAATCTGTTTTCCGACGATTACAGATATGGCAACAGCTATAACAATCGTAATAGCACTATGCTGATGCCGGGTTATACCGTCGACAGTCATGGCTGCATTACCATTCCCGTGTTAGGTACCGTTCGGGTAGCAGGGATGAACAAGGAAGAGGTCTCTGCCTTTGTTCAAAACGAGTTGATCCGTCGCGACCTGCTCAAAGATGCGGTAGTTACCGTAGAGTATCTCAATCTCTCCGTTACGGTGTTGGGCGAAGTCGTTGCGCCCGGGCGCATCTATATAGATAAAGATGGATTTACCCTGCTCGAAGCCCTCAGCATGGTCGGTGACCTGACCATACAAGGTAATCGCGAACACATCGTGGTGTTGCGCACAGAGGCAGGTAAGCAAGTGCCCTATCTCGTCAATCTCTGCTCTGTCCGAGATGTATATGCCTCTCCGGTCTATTATCTCCAACAGAACGACGTCATCTACGTAGAACCCAACTCCATGCGTGCCCGCCAGTCTACCGTCAACGGCAATAACATGCAATCGGTCTCTTTCTGGATGTCACTGACCTCGTTTGTTACCACCCTGTTCTTCACCATCTTCCGTTAGCTCTACTTTAGATAGAACCTCTTCAACTTTTAATTTTTAATTTTCTTGCCTCCTCCTTCCCCCCGTCTTGCCGACTCCATCTCTGTTAAAGAGATGTTCGCATTGTGCAGAGCACATTGGGTGTGGTTTGTGCTCTCCGTCGGTGCGGCGCTTGTTATCGCCGTTGCACGTATCAGTACCACGCCTCCTACCTATATGCAGCAGGCTTCCATTCTGCTGTCGAATGTCTCACAGAACAGCTCCTCTTCGAGTAGCGGCATCAATATGCCCGGCGTGATGTTTCAGTTCGATACCGGCATCAACGACGAGATGATAGCTATCGGTTCGCCACTCATCATGGAAGAGGTGGTGCGCATGTTACGACTGAATGTGGAGTATACCGTTAGTCACTGGTCGTATGATCGCGTGTTGTATGGGCAGACGTCGCCCGTGACGGTTTCTTTCATAGATAGCGCTCCCGAAGATGGCGGCAGTGGCTTTCTGCTTCGATTGGACGAGAACCGCACGATCGAGCTAACCGAGTTTGATGGTTCTTCGGTAGGAGAGGCAACCGACGAAAGCGTGACGGGTACGCTGTCGGATACCCTCCGCACGCCGGTAGGCAGGGTGGTGGTGGTCGCCACGCCTTACTATGCAAGCGCCTTTCATCCGGAGATTCGTGTGAGCCGTTCGTCGGTGTCGGCAGTGGCAGGCGGATATGTAGCCCGTCTGGGCATTGAGTTGAACAGTGATAAATCGTCTATCATCAACATCTCTGCCACCGATGTCTCGCCACAACGTGCCAAAGATGTAGTCAATGCGATCATTGCCGCTTATAGCGACAATTGGGCAAAGAACCGCAATCAAGTCAATCTCACCACCGCTGCTTTTATCAACGAACGATTGGCTGTGATAGAGCGGGAGTTGGGGCATGTCGACGAAGATATCTCCTCCTTCAAACGGAAAAACCTGATTCCTGATGTGCAAGCCACCTCCAGCCTCTACTTGTCGCAGTCGCAGCAAACTTCCTCGCGCATCCTCGCGCTGAACACGCAATTGTCGATGGTGCGTTACATTCGCATCTATGTCGACGGACGGATGGGCAAGCACAACCTGCTGCCTATCAACTCGGGCATCGAGAACTCCAGCATCGACCAGCAGATAGGCGAATACAACAGGCTGCAGTTGCAGTATAACACCATGGTAGCCAACAGCGGCGAGTCGCATCCGTTGGTGCGCGAGCTTGACCGGTCGTTGGAGACTATCCGGCAGACCATTCTGGAAACCATCGACAATACCGAACATCGTCTGATCACCCAAATCGGCGATTTGGAGCAAAGCGAAGCCCGCACCACCGCCCGCATCGCTTCCAACCCCGAGCAAGCCAAATACCTGCTTTCGGTAGAACGGCAGCAGAAGGTGAAGGAATCGCTCTTTCTCTTCCTGTTGCAGAAACGCGAAGAGGCAGAGTTGTCTCAAGCCTTTACCGCCTCCAACGTGCGCATCATCAAATCGACTTCGGGCAGCTACGCTCCCATTGCTCCGCTCAAACGGAACAGTCTGCTGATGGCGTTGGCGGTCGGATTGCTTATACCGATAGTTATTCTTTATGTAAAAGAGGTGATGAATACCAAGGTGCGTAGCAAACGCGATATCGAATGGTTGTCGCTGCCCTATCTGGGTGAGATTCCTCTTACTGAGAGTAAGGCGAAGCGCTCGCACACTATCAGGCGGCGGCGTCGACATCGACATGTTGAAGTGATTGTGAAAGATAAGAGCACGGACTTGATTAATGAATCGTTCCGCATGGTGCGCACCCATTTCGAGTTTATGAGCACCACGAAAGAGAAGAAGAACAACGTTGTCATGACCACCTCGTTTCACCCCGGCAGCGGCAAGAGCTTTATGACGGTCAATTTGGCGATGAGCTTCGTTATCAAAGGCAAGCGGGTGCTGGTGGTCGATCTCGACTTACGCAAGGCGTCGGTCAGTGCGTTGGTCGATTCGCCGTCGCAAGGTGTCTCTCTCTATCTGAACGGTACCCTTGCTGATTATCGCGCGTCGATTGTTTATGGAAAGCTACATCCCAATCTGGATGTGCTTCCGGTGGGTGTTATCCCGCCCAATCCCACCGAATTGCTCACGGAGCATGCCTTGGGCGAACTGTTACGCGAGGTAGGTGCTGACTACGACTATGTGTTTATCGACTGTCCGCCGGATGGCTTTGTAGCAGATGCCTCTATCATCAGCAATCATGTTGATATGACGCTGTTTGTCATTCGTGCCGGTTTGTTCGAGCGGGCGCAGCTTTCGGAGGTAGAGAAGTTGTATAGCGGGCATAAATATCCCAATATGGCGGTGGTACTGAATGCGGTCGATGTGCGGCATGGATACTATGGGTATTATTATGGGAGGTATGGGAAGTATGGTTACTATTCCTATCGGCATGTAAGCAGATGAAAGTTAGTGTAATAATCCCCAACTATAATTATGCTCGCTATTTAAGGCTACGAATAGACAGCGTGTTGCAACAGACCTATCAAAACTTCGAGATCATCTTGTTAGATGATGCATCTATCGACAATAGTCGTGAAATTATTGAAAGTTATCGCGGTAATCAAAAAGTCAGCCGGATAGTCTACAATGATGTCAACTCCGGCTCCACCTTTAAACAATGGAAAAAAGGAATAGAGATGGCTACCGGCAACTTGATCTGGATAGCCGAAAGCGACGATTATGCACATCCTGATTTTCTGCAAGAAATGGTAAGGGTATTCTATTTAGACAAGTCTGTGGTGATAGCAGCTTGCGATTCTTATATAATAGACGGTGAAGGGAACATCACTTCAGCGGTGTTAGATATTATAAATAGAGAGCAAGAAGTCGTGCTCATTGATGGAAAAGAATACATTCGGAAGCAGATGCTTTACACAACAAAAATATACAATGCGAGTAGTGTGCTTTTTCGGCGTGATGTGTGTTGCGACTCGGATATTGAAAGAGCCTCCTCTTTCAGATTGGCAGGCGATTGGTATATATGGGTTGCCCTATTGAATCAGGGAAAAGTAGGTAGAATACACAGATGCTATAACTATTTGCGGAAACATTCTCTTAGTGTATCGACGAAAGCATTTAGTGACGGGTTTTACTTTTCGGAAGGGTTAATGGTATTGCAATACATATTATCGATTGTTTCTGTTCCTAAGAAAGTTGAACTAAGAGTTGCCGGATACTTCTTCCATTTTATGATGTTATATAAAAATGATGCGATCCGGAAGCTTTGGACAGAAAAATATAATTTGTTTATTTGCTTGTCTATCTATTACATATTGAGTATGGGGAGTAAATCGAAAAAATGGTTATCCCGATACTTGTTTCGCCGTTAAAAATGCTCGTGGAAAAGACATATAGCATCATCATACCTCACAGAAATATGCCTAAGCTTCTGCAGCGATGCTTGGATTCTATTCCTTATCGTGAGGATGTTCAGGTTATTATAGTCGATGATAACAGCGATCCTGAGATGGTAGATTTCAATGCTTTTCCGGGAGCTGGTCGCAAAGGAGTAGAGATTATCTATACGCGCGAAAGTCGTATCTGCATGGGAGAAGATGGAAAAGGATACTTTACCAAAAGAGGGAAAGGTCCCGGATATGCCCGTAATGTAGCCTTACAGAAGGCGCAAGGTAAGTGGATCGTATTTGCCGATGCCGACGATTTCTTTCATAAAGATATGCTGCAAATATTGGATGCGTGGAAGGATAGCGAGTATGATATAATATTCTTCGATACCGATTCGGTCGATTCGGATACATTAGCCAAAGTAGAAAGTAGACAAGCGTGGGCGAGAACACTTCCGGTCGAGACAGTAAGATGGGTATATTATGTTCCTTGGGGCAAACTCATACGAAGTGAACTTATCAAAAGACATGCTATCGTTTTTGATGAAATATGTGGTGATGAGGATGTGATGTTTTCTATTTATAGCAGCTTATATGCTCGGAAAGTAATTTGGTCGTCAAAGTTGTTGTATTGTTCCGTAGTAAGAAGCCATTCTTTATGGAATAGCACAGATTATGATCACTTATTGAATCGTTTGAAAGTTTACATCAGGCTTAATAAAGTACTTTGTAGATACAAGATTAAGTTTCCTCCCCTTTTCTCTTTAGGGTATGTGTTATCATTAAGTGAAACGCCCTACCGTTGGAAGGCGTGGTCTTTTTATTTGCGTCATGAACGCAATATGAATATTTGTAAGCATTTTGTGCAAGCGTTAAGGTTTAATATCGGTCAGAAGTGGTTGGTGAAGCATGTGTAATCTCTACGTATTGAAAATATGAATGCAAAACCATTGGCTGATTCTGCCGAAATTACTTATACCATAATTATTCCACACAGGAATATACCTCAACTTTTGCAGCGATGCTTGGATTCTATTCCTTATCGAGAGGATGTTCAGATAATTATAGTGGATGATAATAGCGATCCTGAGATGGTGGATTTCAACGCTTTTCCGGGAGCGGAGCGTAAAGGGGTAGAAATTGTCTATACAAGGGAGAGTCGTATTTGCAGAGGGGAGAATGGAAAAGGGTACTTTACCAAAAAAGGGAAAGGACCCGGATATGCCCGTAATGTAGCGCTGCAAAAGGCTCAAGGTAAATGGATTGTATTTGCTGATGCCGATGATTTCTTTTATGAAGGAATGTTACAGATATTGGATGCGTGGAAGGATAGCAAGTATGATATAGTGTTTTTTGATTTTGCTTCGATTGATGCAGAAACATTAGAGAGGTGTGTTGAAACAGAGTATATCAAAGCATACCCGTTTGAAATATGGAGATATATAGTTTGGGTATCGTGGAGTAAGTTGATACGTAGCGAATTAATAAGGAGTCATTCTCTTGCTTTTGACGAAAGGTGGGGAGCTGACGATGTCATGTTTAATATTCGCTGTGGTATGCATGCTCGAACAGTGGCAAAGTCATCCGCATTGTTGTATCATTATGTAGTGAGAGGTAGTTCTATCAGTAAAAGTACGGATTATGATTATGTTTTTGATAACTTGGAAGTTGGAATCCAAATGAATAAAATCTATTACAAGCATAAGATTCCCTTCCTTCAGTTTACCTTGGGCGATGTTTTGTTTCTCAAGGAATCTCCCTATTATTGGAAAGCTTGGCGTTACTATCTAATCCATGGGCACAAAATTATTATTGCTAAGGAGTTAATAGAAGCAATAAAATATAGAATCACACATAGATGGCTCGCGAATCTCGTGTAAAAAAGACTCTGCTGAATGCACGAATGAATATGATATGCTACTTTGTCGTGCTGATCGTGTCATTTTTTACTCGTAAGATTTTCCTTGATAAATTGGGAGCCGATTTCATGGGTCTAACTTCTACTCTTGGGGGGTTCTTGTCATTTCTCAATTTAGCCGATTTGGGAGTTAGTAATGCGGTTTATTTCATTCTCTTCAAATTAGTAGCGAACGACGACAAGAAACGCATTAATGAGGTTATTTCATTATTTGGTTACCTGTATTACAATATCGGAGTGTTTATCTTGGGGGCAGGTATCTTGTTTTCCTTCTTTCTGCCGGCTATATTTGCGAATACACCTTTTTCGTTAGTAACTATTTATGTTGGCTTCTATGTTTATTTATGTTCATCGTTAATAGGTTATTTTGTTAATTATCGATGTTGCTTGTTGTACATTAATCAACGTGGCTATATTGTAAGAGGATATTTTCAACTGACAAGCACAACTAAAGTGCTTATACAGTTATTGTTCGCTATTTATGTACGTAGTTTTGTGCTTTACTTTGTCATTGAGTTGGTATTTGGCATTATCAATGCAATGATTCTCAATCGAAAAAACAATCATCTCTATCCATGGCTTACACTCCGTATTAGAACGGGTAACAAACTGTTCCGTCAATATCCTGAAATGATTCGCTATGCCTGGCGGTCGTACATACATTCTTCGAGTTGGGTTATCACTTCACAAATCATACCTATTTTAATCTATACCTATTCATCACTCTCTTTTGTTGCCTTTTACAATAATTACGTGCAGGTTGTCTCGCGTGTATCTGATTTTGTTTCAGGTATATTGGATAGTGCGGATACCGGCATCGGCATTTTAATCGCCGAAGGGGATAGTCAACGAATCTACAGCATCTACAAAGAATTGTTTTCTGTTCGTTTTATAGTAGGTGGCATTTTGGCTTTGTGTATCTATCATCTCGCGTCTCCATTTATCTCTGTTTGGTTGGGTACGCAGTATGTATTATCTCCATTACTTGTGTCATTAATCTCTCTCTCTTTCTTTCTGGATTTTATTAATGGTACAACGGTTCGATACCTGAACTTATTCGGTTTGGTAAATGATCTTTGGACGGCAATAGTGAATGTACTATCATTGGGAATCGTGCTTGTTGCCGGCTCACATTGGGGCTTGGCAGGCATCTTAGCTGCATCTTTGGCCGTGTCGTTTCCGGTGATGCATTTGTGGAAACCCTATTACCTCTTTTCTCGAGCGCTTAAATTGCCATATATTCAATATGTTCGGTTGATCTGCATGAATGCACTTCCTTTGGTCGTGGCTTTGATTATTGCTTTGTTTATAAAGAATCATTTACGTTCTGTGCCTCTTTCTTACAACTGGGGGAGTTGGTTATTGGAAGCCTTCGCTTTTTTTGTCTCTTTATCTATTCCGGCTCTATTGCTGGCATGGTTCATATCTTCTGATGTGCGTATATTTGCCAAACGACTTACTGTATGGAAACAACATTTACAATAAACATATTGTGTGCTACGGACGATCATTATGTACCCTATTGTGGTATCATGCTTACTTCACTTTTTGAGAATAACAGGCAGCATCAATTATGTACATACATACTAACGGATGAACTCACTGAAAAGAATCTGTCTATGTTTTCTCAATTAGCAGAGCGGTATAACACTCCTATTCATATGGTGAAAGTATCTGCCGGAGATTTGCCACAATCTCTTCCGCTGACCGCACACTACTCTCTCCCTACCTATTATCGCTTACTGGCTCCAACGCTATTGCCATCCGATGTAGAACGAATTATTTATTTTGATTGCGATATGATTATTGATAGCGACATTGAATCTTTATGGAATGAAAATATAGATACTGTTGCATTCGGAGGTGTTCTTGATGCTGTGTTTCAAGGGATGTACCATCGCGATTGGAATATGCCCGAAAATACGATCACTATCAATACAGGTATGCTATTGATTAACTTACAATATTGGAGAAGTCATTCCATTGCAGAACGTTGTTTTGATTATATTAGGGAACATCCAACTCAAATAAAGTTTGTCGATCAATCGGCGATTAATCATGTTGTAATGAAAGAAAAAGAATATGTATTACTGTCGATAAAGTATAATTTTCAAACCTTCTTTTTACACAAAGAGATGCTGTTCAATGAGCATATCGCAGATGAGATCAAGCAGACTGCCTGCTCCTGTGTTGTCATTCACTATACTTCCAAACCTTGGCTAAAGTATTCATACGTTAAAGATCCCTATCACCATAAATACTTATATTATCGTTCTATCTCGTTATGGAAAAATTATCCTTTGGTATGCAATTTTACTAGGGGGCAGCGCATGTCACTGTTCCTGTATAATATAGCTTGTGCTATATGTTTCCGAAAACGAACGCAGATTTATAATACCTCACAATGAAACCTATAAACATCTTATGTGCAACGGATGAAAAATTTGCACCTTATTGTGGTATCATGCTTACTTCACTCTTGGAGAATAACCGAAATCATCAATTGTGTACTTATATTTTAGTAAGAGGGCTTAGTGCCAAGAATTCATCTCTGTTTTCTTTATTAGCAGAACGATATAATACGCCGATTCATATTGTGCAAGTACCTGATGAACAAATAGCACAATATCCGGTTCCACAATTTTCATATTGGAGCTGTGCTAATTATTTTCGTTTGTTAGCTCCCGAACTACTGCCACCTGATGTAGAGCGGGTTATTTATTTGGATTCTGATATGATAGTCGATGGAGATATCGAATCCCTATGGAATGAAAATGTAGAGAATGTTGCATTTGGAGCTGTGCTCGATCCACTTTTCTCAGATGAAATATTGAAATGGCATCACCCCTATGCGTATAATACGGGTATGCTATTAATGAATTTGGTATATTGGCGGTCACATTCTATCACAGAACGATGTCTTGATTATATTAAAAAAACACCCAATATGCAAATAGTTGATCAAGAAGCTCTTTATCATGTTGTTGTGGAAGATATGGTACTATTACCGATACGGTATAATTTCCAATCTGCATTTTTGCTTCAGGAGAGGCAATGGGAAGGTTCATTGAAAACCGAGATAGAAGAGACTATTTGCTCGTATGTCATTCTCCATTATTCGCTTGTCGCTAAACCTTGGCTAAAGTATTCATACGACACGCACCCTTATCGTTTCAAGTATCTGTATTATCGTTCTATCTCGTTATGGAAGGATTATCCGTTGGTCAACAATTGGACTATTCCGCAGCGGTTTTTGTTGCTTTTGTATCGCATAGCTTGTGCTATTGGTATACGGCAACGGTCTCAGACCTATATCATACCCGATCAGAAGTACGCAATTAAAAAAGACGGAGCGACAACTAACGCTCCGTCTTTGATAAGTTCAGTCTAAAAAGTGCCGAACGAGCGATTGTCCGGGAATAGCTTTAGCTTCCGTTACCGTTTCGGTTTTTGGTGTTTCAAATTGAGGCAGCAAACCGGCATTCACATGGTGCGATTGCTATTTAATCTTTTGGGCAGGAAGTACCGAACATCATTCGATGGCAAGAAGGTTGTTATCCTTGCTCCTCATCCCGATGATGAGGCATTCGGTTGTGGTGGACTGATAGCTCGCCTGTGTAGACAGGCAAACTATCCTCATGTGATTATTTTATCCGGAGGAGAGTGTTCTTTGAATGGTGTGGCAAATGCACCGGATAAAGAGCTGTTAATGCAGATGCGGGCGAAGCTTACAACAGCAGTTTCAAAATTACTGGGACTACCACAGGACAATATTCATCGAATGTATTATCCCGACGGGCAGTTATTGGAGGCTCTGAAAGAGGAAAATGATAACGAGTTGTGCCGTTTGCTGGATGAGTTACAAGTGGAAATATTGCTTGTGCCTCATAGGAAGGATGCTTTATCCGATCATGTGAGCGCCTATCATATAGGGCGTAGGTATTGTAACAATCATCCCCAAACGAAATTGTATGCCTACTGTGTATGGGTATGGTATCTACACGCATGGGGGCTTATCTGTGAACTGTTCAGAAGTATTCTCTACTTCATGACAACAGAGGAGTATGCTAAAAAGCAAGCTGCCATCGAAGCCTATACCACTCCTTTAGCGCCATGTGGGGAGCCTTGGAGCGGCGCTTTACCACCCTCTTTTTTGCGTATTCACAAATGGAAGCTTGAAGTGTATGTTCGAGTAGAGGCACCTCGTTCGAGTGCTCGCTATTCCTGTATTTTGAATGTTTTATACTCGAAATATAAGGCTGTTTTTACATGGAAACGATAAATATATTGTGTTCAACGGATGACAAGTATGTACCCTATTGCGGCATCATGCTAACATCTCTTTTTGAGAATAATCGTCCATATACATTATGCACGTATATTCTGACCGAAGGACTTCATCCAAAGAATCGATCCCTGTTCTCTCAACTGGCGGAACGATATAATACTTCTATTTATATAGTACAAGTATCCGATGAACGCATTGCCCAATGCCCCATGCCTCCCGAGTCCCATCTGACAAGTCTTGTCACTTATTATCGTTTGCTGGCTCCCAATCTATTGCCGTTAGAGGTAAAACGGATTATCTATTTGGATTGTGATATGATAGTTGATGGCGATATAGAGTCGTTGTGGAATGAGCCTGTAGAGAATGTGGCGCTTGGGGCTGTGATTGATGAGTCTCATTATTTAAAGGCGACCAGCCGGAGATTGGATGTTCTTGCAGATGTCCCCACTTTCAATTCAGGCATGTTATTGATCAATGTAGAGTATTGGCGAAAGCACGCTATTACGGAGCAATGTTTTGACTATATTCACAAGTTTCCCGATAGAATAAGATTTCATGACCAAGATGTTTTGAATCACATCGTGATGAACAGCAGAGTTTTGTTGCCGATACGGTATAACTTCCAAACCGGTTTCTTGTATCAGGGCAGGCAACTGGATGACGCTGTATTAGTCGAAGTCGAGGAAGCCATGCATACTCCTGTCATCGTTCATTATACGGCAGGGGTTAAACCTTGGAGCAAGTATTCTTATGTCAAGCGTCCTTTCCGTTCCAAGTATTTGTATTATCGCTCTATTTCCTTATGGAAGAATTATCCTTTAGTCTGTTGGAGTGTACCCCAATTGATTCAATTCTTCTTGTACCGGATCGCCTGCACAATAGGCATTCGCAAACGGGTGCAACTGTATATCATGCCCTGAAAAACCTATCTTTTATTCCTATTTACAAAGATTACCCGCATAAATCGCGTAACTTTGCGGCATTATTTACCTCTATCACCTCATATTCTCATGGATACAATCAAAGACATCCCCTACGGAATCTCCGATTTTGAACAAATCATCGGCGATAACTACTATTTCGTTGACAAGAGCAAATATATCACGCTGGTAGAGAAGTCGCGTCCCAACTTGCTGATGATTCGTCCGCGACGCTTCGGGAAGAGCTTGTTCGTAGGCATGCTTAGTACCTATTATGATATATTGCAAAAAGATCGGTTCGACGAGGTTTTTGGCAATCTGTGGATCGGGAAGCATCCTACCAAGAATCAAGGACGCTTTCAGGTACTCCGTTTCGATTTCTCAAAAGTAGGCGGAGCTTCTTCGATAGGCGAACTAAAAGAGAGCTTTAATACCTATTGTGGCGGCGTTGTAGACAAATTTGCCAATAAATATGCTGCGTTTTATCCTCCCATCTTTTTGGAAGATATAAGAAATGCACCTACGGCACAAGGCAAGCTAAATTTGCTGGATATTTACGCTAAAGACGAAAGATACCCCCTCTACCTGATTCTCGACGAATACGACAACTTTACCAATATCGTATTGGGCGAACACGGACACGACAAATTCCATCAGATTACTCACGCCACCGGCTTCTATCGTGATGTATTCAAGATTTTCAAGGGCATGTTCTACCGTATCTTCATGACCGGTGTCAGTCCCGTTACGCTCGACGACCTCACCAGTGGCTTTAACATCGACTGGAACATATCGAACTCTCCACGCTTCAACGCCATGATGGGATTTAGCGAAACCGATGTGCGCGAAATGTTTCAATACTACAAAGATGCCGGTGCACTGACGGGTGAGGTAGATGCCATGATCGAAGAGATGCGCCCGTGGTACGACAACTACTGCTTCTCTAAAGGTGCCTTGGACGAACCGCGCATATTCAATTGCGACATGACACTTTACTACCTAAACAACAGAGTGGAAGAGGGAACCGCTCCTGAGCAGATGCTGAGCAAGAATGTCCGTACCGACTTTAGCAAGCTCAAAATGTTGGCTC
>JAISIN010000088.1 GCA_031262085.1 Prevotellaceae bacterium | reverse complement strand
TTTTGTTCACTATGAAAGATTTCGGGGCAAAGATAAGATTTATACCTCAATAAAACCTTTCATAGCAAACAAATCAATGAATTTATCAGCATTTGTACAAGGAGTGATCACACTTCAGATTGCCGTCTCGATAGTTATTGCGTAATTTGTGCAGCACAAAAAGTGCTGTATTAATTATGCCATCGATTAGCTATTGATTATGAAACAGTTGAATAACCCTTTCGTGGTTTCCGGATATGCCGGTCCCGACTATTTTTATAAACCTTTCTTTCGATAAAAGGTAATCCCTGTTGTGTCTTGCGTTATATGGATGTCGGTATGCTTCAGCAATCGGTCGAGTGTGCCGTTTTGAAGCATCTCTTCGGTGGTGCCGCACTGCAACCCTCCTTCGCCGGAGAGAAGCCAGAGGCGGTCTGTCAAGACAAGCGCCTGCTCCACATCGTGTGTAGAGAGGAGAATGGCTTTGTTTTGTTCGTTGGCAAGGCGGTGGAGCAGATTCATCATTTCGATGCGGCTTACAACATCCAGAAAGGCTGTTGGCTCGTCCAGCAGAATAATGGGGCACTCTTGCACGAGCGCCTTGGCTATCATGGCTTTCTGCCGTTCGCCATCCGATAGCTCGGCGATGTAGCAATGGGCTTTGTGGCGGATGCCGGTAGCGACCATCGCCTCTTCGATGAAGGCTTTGTCGGATGGGTTGAGGCGCCCGAAGAAGCCGGTATGCGGTTGCCGTCCCAAGGCGACAAGTTCGTAAACCGTCAGTCCGCCAACCTGTGTCTTGTCGGTCAGCACGATGCCGATGGCGCGGGCACGTTCGCGCTCGGTGTAGGCAACCAATGGCTTGCCCATCAGCAACAGCCTACCTGCCAGCGGCGGTTGCGAGGCTGCCAGTGTACGGAGCAAGGTCGACTTGCCGGTGCCGTTGGAACCCAGCAGGCAAGTCAGCTCGCCTGCGTAAAGTTGGAAAGAGAGATGCGCGTGGACGGGAGCGCCGGTATGATAGCCGATGGAAAGGTCGGTTGCTTCGATTCTATTTTCTTTCATGTTCAACTTCCCTTTTAATGAAAGTATCCTATTTTTCGTTGATTGATAATCACATATAAGATAACCGGCGCACCCAATACCGGCGTTACGGCATTGAGCGGGATAATGCCCCCTTGGCTGGGTAGAATACATATCAGGTTGCAGAGCAGTGCAACAACTCCGCCGCACAAGAGCGTAACAGGCATGAGTGAGTTGTGATTGGAGGTACCCAATATGAGACGGGCAATGTGTGGGACTGCCAGTCCGATGAATGCCACCGGACCACAGAAAGCGGTAGTGACGGAGGTGAGCAGTCCGGTAGCCAACAACAGCAGATTGCGGGTGCGGCGAATGTTTACACCCAGATTTTCGGCATATCGGTCTCCCAACAACATAGCATTTAGGGGTTTGATAAGCAGAATGGCAAGCAATAATCCGGCGCAGCACAAGGCGGCAAACCACGGTAGCTGGGCACGCGATACGCCGCCGAAGTTGCCCATTCCCCATATCATATACGAGTGCACCCCTTCGGCTGTGGCAAAGAAGTTTAGTAAAGAGATGGCAGAAGAGGTCACATAGCCTATCATGATGCCTGTGATGAGCAGCATGACGTTGCTGCGTATCAAGGTAGAGAGAGCGAGCAGGATGCCCATGATCAGCATCGAACCGACAAATGCTCCTGCCACGATAGAGAAGAATCCGCTTAAAGCGAAAATTCCTTCTGCGATTGTACCGCCTCCTGCCAGCATAACCAATGCCACACCCAAGCTGGCGCCGGAGTTAATGCCGAGGATGGAGGGACCTGCCAGCGGATTATTGAATGCCGTTTGAAGCAATAGTCCCGATACAGCCAGCGATGCACCGCACAACAGCGCCGTAATGGCTTGCGGCAGTCGCGATTCGAGCAATATGAAGCGCCATGAGGGGTCTTCAATCGCATCGTGGCTGAACAGTATATGCCACACCGCACGAGCCGGTATATCTATCGTGCCCAGCAGCAGATTGCCGGCTAACAGCACCAGAGTCAATAGCGACAAGACGGTACTGTAAATGGTTCCTTTATGATTTAAACCTTGATGAGGCACAATTTTGCTGATTAGGAGGTGCAAAAGTAATATTTTGTTGCAGAAAAGCCATCCAAATGAAAGCAAAAGCCTACCTTTGCACCTCATTTTATGTGCGAATATGATAACCAACGAACAATTAAAAGACGTAAAAGAGCGCACGGATGCGCTCTGTCGGTATCTAGATATTGACAGCAAAAAGGTACAAGTGGAAGAGGAGCAGCTGCGTACGCAAGCTCCCGGCTTTTGGGATGACCAGAAGAATGCCGAAGCCCAGATGAAAAAGATAAAAGCGCTGCAACAGTGGATTGACGGATATCAGGAGGTGAAAACGTTGACCGATGAACTGCAATTGGCTTTCGACTTCTATCGCGACGAACTTGTCACCGAAGACGAGGTCGACGAGGCTTACGTCAAAACAACGACTGCCGTCGAAGCGCTTGAATTGAAGAACATGCTACGCGAAGAGGCAGACCAGATGGACTGTGTGCTGAAAATCAACTCGGGCGCCGGAGGTACCGAAAGTCAGGATTGGGCAAGCATGCTGATGCGTATGTATCTGCGTTATGCCGAAACACACGGATATAAAGCCGTCATTGCCAACTTACAGGAGGGCGATGAGGCGGGCATCAAGACGTGCACCATCGAAATATCGGGCGACTATGCTTACGGCTATCTGAAGGGAGAAAACGGCGTGCATCGATTGGTGCGCGTATCGCCCTTCAATGCACAAGGCAAGCGCATGACCTCTTTTGCCTCGGTCTTCGTCACTCCGTTGGTCGATGATACGATCGAAGTGAATATTCTTCCTGCCAATATCTCGTGGGATACCTTCCGCTCTAGTGGAGCAGGCGGACAGAACGTCAATAAGGTAGAATCGGGGGTGCGGCTGCGTTATCAGTTTAAAGACCCTTACACCGGCGAGGAGGAGGAGATTCTTATTGAGAACACCGAAACGCGCGACCAGCCCAAGAATCGCGAGAATGCCATGCGTCAATTGCGCTCTATCTTGTACGATAAGGAGCTGAAGCATCGCATGGCAGAGCAAGCCAAGGTGGAAGCCGGCAAGAAGAAGATTGAATGGGGGTCGCAGATACGTAGTTATGTGTTCGACGACCGCCGGGTGAAAGATCACCGTACCAACCATCAAACGTCGGATGTAAACGGGGTGATGGATGGAAAGATTGACGGCTTCATCAAGGCGTATCTCATGGAATTTGGAGGAGAATGATGAAAAAGGCGATTAAATACATCGCGATTGTGCTGGTGACCCTGTTAGTCGTAGTGACGGCGGCAGGCTTCTATATGCTCGACTTATCGCTTCGTCCGGGACTCAACAATGGGAAGGATGTAACCGAATCGTATCGCTACATGTTCGACGAATATCCCTACATCAAACCGTGGGTCGACAGCCTGCAAGCGGTGGGTGCATTGCGCGATACGTTTGTGGTCAATGCCGAGGGGGTGCAACTGCATGCCATCTATGCGGCTGCTGTGCAGCCTACCCGGAAAACGGCAGTCATTGTACATGGCTATACCGATAGCAGTGTGCGCATGTTGATGATCGGCTATCTTTATAATAAGGTGTTGGATTATAACATCTTGCTGCCCGATTTACAAAATTGCGGTTTGAGCGGTGGCGATGCCATTCAGATGGGATGGAAAGACCGCCTTGACGTGCTGCAATGGATGGATATTGCCAACAAGATATATGGCGGACAAACACAGATGGTGGTACACGGCATCTCTATGGGGGCGGCAACCACCTTGTGTGTGTCGGGCGAACCGCAACAGCCTTATGTGAAATGCTTTGTCGAGGATTGTGGCTATACCTCCGTGTGGCAACAATTCGAAAAAGAGTTGAAAGAGATGTTCGGCTTGCCTCCCTTCCCGTTGCTCTATGCTGCCAGCGCTTTGTGCGAACCACGTTATGGCTGGAACTTCCGCGAGGCTTCTCCGTTGAAGCAGGTCGCAAAGTGCCGTTTGCCCATGTTGTTTATTCATGGTGATGCCGACAAATATGTGCCTACATGGATGGTATATCCGCTCTACGAGGCAAAGCCGGAACCGAAAGAGCTGTGGATTGTGCCCGACGCCGCACATGCCGTTTCGTATAAGGAGAATCGCGACGAATATACCCGACGGGTACTTAGGTTCGTCGAACAATATATATATTAAGGTGTTGAGTGTAGTATGATCTTAATTCCAATCAAATGAAACAAGCTTTCTCTTTTCTCTTTCTGCTTTGTTGTCTGCTGTTACCTTTGCGGTCGCAGACGGTTTATACCCCCGATAACATTCCCAAAGTACATTTACAGAACAAGATGCGCTATACCTGCGATCCGGCTTCTATCTTGTCGTCGGCAGCCTGCGACAGCATTGACCGGATGCTTTATGCACTCGAGCAGCAAACGGGCATTGAAACGGTGGTGGCAGTGGTGCCGTCGATTGGCGAAGCCGACTGCTTCGACTTTTCGCATCGGTTGCTGAATGAGTGGGGCGTAGGACAAAAGGGGAGAGATAACGGATTGGTGATTCTTTTAGTCACCGACCAGCGTTGTGTTCAGTTCTATACCGGCTACGGGCTGGAGGGTGATCTGCCCGATGCCATCTGCAAACGCATTCAGACGCAGCAGATGGTGCCGTATCTCAAAAAACAGCAATGGAGTGAGGGAATGGTTGCCGGGGTGCAGGCTGTTTGTGCCCGGTTGGATGGGAGTATGAAGAACGAACAGCCCGACGATAGCGGAAGCGCCGACGACGGTAGCGGGTTGTTGGTATTTGCCATCGGGCTGTTTGCACTGGTTGCCGTATTGATAGGCTATCTGGCTGCCCGTGCTGCCAGTAAGTGTCCCAATTGCAAACAACACAAGCTGCAACGCCAAAGCAGTCGGGTCGTATCGAACATTCATGGTGTGCGCACCGAAGATGTTACTTATGTCTGCCGGAACTGCGGACATACGTTGGTGCGGCGTCAACGTTTTTACGAAGATACCCATCGCAGTAGAGGCGGCGGCGGAGGTCCTGTGATCTTCGGAGGTGGATTCGGCGGACGCGGTGGCGGCGGTTTCAGCGGCGGCAGTTTTGGTGGCGGACGCGGCGGCGGTGGCGGCGCCGGTACCAGGTTTTAAGGAGTACGAATTACTAAATCAACAAAAATATGAAGCTAAAAACATCTACAATTATTATCCTCGTAGCGGTCGTTATCATCGTGATATGGGGAGTGACCGGTTACAACGGATTGGTGAGTATGGAAGAGAATGTCGAAGGACAATGGGCAAATGTAGAGACGCAGTATCAGCGTCGTGCCGACCTGATTCCCAATCTGGTAAATACCGTAAAGGGATATGCTACGCACGAGCAGTCTACACTCGAAGGGGTGATTCAAGCCCGCAGTCAGGCTACGCAGATCAAAGTCGATCCTTCCAATCTCACCCCCGAGAAGTTGGCTGAATATCAGAAAGCGCAAGGCGCAGTTACTTCGGCATTGGGCAAGCTGCTTGCGATTACCGAAAACTACCCCGACCTGAAAGCCAATCAAAACTTTCTGGAGTTGCAGGCTCAGCTCGAGGGTACGGAGAACCGCATCAACGTAGCCCGCACCCACTTCAACGATGCTGCCAAAGCTTTCAACATCGGCATTCGTCGCTTCCCGAAGAATATCCTTGCCGGACTGTTCGGGTTTGAAAAGCGCGCTTACTTTGAAGCCGCCGAGGGGGCTGAGCAGGCTCCGCAGGTGCAGTTCTGATCACTCTTCGTACATCTTATCTATTAACGCTTTGTAGTTGTTCGCCACTACAGAGCGTTTTAGCTTCAGGGTGTTGGTCAGTTCGCCACGCTCCATGCTGAACGGTTCGGGCAGCAGGGTGAAGCGTTTTACCTGTTCGAAGTGCGCAAACTGCTGTTGTAGCGTGTCGATGCGGTGGCGGAACAACTCAATGACGGCAGGATTTTTCAGCAGCTCTGCCATGGTTTTGTAAGTAATGCCTTGCTTCTGGGCGTACTCTTTCACATAGTCGTAGACGGGAATGATGAGTGCCGATACAAACTTGCGCTGGTCGGCAATGATGGCTATCTGGTCGATATACCGGTCGACAGCCAGCTTGACCTCTAACGCTTGCGGGCTGATGTATTTGCCGTTAGAGGTTTTGAACAGGTCTTTAATGCGTTCGGTCAGATAGAGGTGTCCGTCTTTCAGATAGCCTGCATCGCCGGTATGAAACCATCCGTCGGCATCAATGGCTTCGGCAGTAGCTTTTGCCTTTTTGTAATATCCTTTGGTGATGGTCTTTCCGCGCAGCAATATTTCGTTGTTGTCGCCGATCTTCACCTGTACATCGGACATAATGGTACCTACGGAACCGATTTGGAAACCCTTGGCGGGGAAGCAGGATACGGTAGCGGTCGATTCGGTCAGTCCGTATCCCACGATCATGTTGATGCCTACCGAGTGTACAAACTCGCATATTTCGTCGGGTACGGCTGCGCCGGCAGTGGGGAAGAAGTTACCCTTCTCGATTCCGACGGTCTTTTTCAGCAGCGCGTAGATCGTTTTCTCGTAGAAACTATATTTCAGCCGGTTCATCAGCGGTGGTGTTTTGCCGTAGCGCAGGTAGTCTATGTTGTGTATCTTACCCACTTTGATGGCGTCTATCATCAGCGCTTTCTTCATGCCGGTAGCTTCGCCAATCTTCTCTTGTACGCCGGCATATACTTTTTCCCAAAAGCGGGGTACGCTGCACATCAGGGTGGGGCGAATCTCTTTGATGGTGGTTTGTATGTCGGTGGGTCGAAGGTTGATGCAGATTTGTACGCCCTTGTGTATGCACAGGTAGCACCATGCTTTTTCGAGTACGTGCGTCAGCGGGAGGAAACACATCGACACATCGTTGTCGGTCATGAACGGCAGCCGTATGTCGTGTATGCGGAAAGCCTCCAGATAGTTGGAGTGGTGTAGCAACACTCCCTTTGGTTCGCCGGTGGTGCCCGAGGTATAGAGTATGTTGGCTAAATCGTCTGCGGTAGCACGCGCTGTGCGTGCCTGTACTTGGTCGTTGTATGGAAGCGCTTCACCGCTCTTCAACAGTTCATCGAAATAAATGGAGTTCCGGTCGCGGGGGTCGCGTACTACCGAGCGTTCGAAGATAATCAGTTGCTGCAAGGTGTGGCAGAAGCTAAATGCGCTAAATGCAGCGTCGTATTGGTATTGCTCCCCCACGAAGAGGTAGCGTATGCCGGCATCGTTGAGGATGTATTGTGCTTGTGCCGACGAGCTGGTGGCATAGAGCGGTACGGTTACCGCTCGGTTGGCAAAAGCGGCAAAGTCAACAAACAAACACTCGGGTTTGTTTTGCGAAAAGATACCGATGTTCTCTTCTTCTTCAATACCCAATCCGGCCAATGCATTGGCTAACTGATTGATTGTTTGTGAAAACTGCTTCCAAGTAATGGGTATCCATTGCGCGGTAGTGTAGTTGCGGTACTTGAGAGCTACTTTGTCGCCGTATTGTTCTGCCCGGCGGTGTACCATGACAGATAAATGGTCGTATGTTATCATACTTTATAAATTGGTTTATAGTCTTAACTCCTCCGGTGATTCTCTTCAAAGAGAGCCATCCGTTCGTCTAACTGTGCATATTGATGATCTTGAATAAACGATGTGCAGGCGCGCAGTCCTTCTTGCCGACTGCCGGTGGTCTCTAATGAGATGGCGCTTACGCCGTAGTACATCAGTTCGCGCGCCAGTTCGCCGCCTGTCATGCCCGGGTAGCCGATGGTGAAATAGAATCCGTCGGCTACCGGCTCGCCCAAGTCGTTGTCGTACACCAGATAGAAGCCGTGACGGAGGAAGATCTCTTTCAGCTTCTTGGCGCGTTGCCCGTAAGTATGTACATCGTTGAGGAAGTGGTAAGCGCCGTCGCTGGCTGCTTTCATCATGGTAGCCATGGCATATTGTGCCGAGTGGCTGGTGCCCGACGATAGTGCGTATAGTATGCGGTGAATGAATACCGTTCCGAAGGTGCCGCCTCCGTATCGATCGGTCAGTCCCGGATAGGAGCGTTGATACAGGTGGTCGGAGATACAGCTTACCCCGATGCGTTGTCCGGCATAGCTAAACGCTTTCGAGCCTGAGATGAGCAGTACATAATTGTCGGTGTAGCGTGCCACCGTAGCTTGATAGGGCGGTTGAAACGGCGTACCCAAGTCGCGGCGGAAATCCATGGCGAAGTATGCCAAGTCTTCGAGTACGATAACGTCGTATTGGGTAGCAAGGGTGCCGATGGTGCGCAGTTCGTCGTCGTTGAGGCAGATCCAGCCGGGATTGTTGGGATTGGAGTAAATGATGGCGGCAATGTTTCCGCGCTCCAGATAGCTCTCTAACTTGGCTTTGAGCTTATCGCCCCGATAGTCGTACACGTCGAAGGTTTCATACGGCTGTCCCATCACGGTGAGCTGCTGCTTCTGTACCGGGAATCCGGGATCTATAAAGAGTATGGTATTGCGTTGTTCGTTGCATTGGCAGCAGGTCAGGAACGATGCAAATGTGCCTTGCATCGAGCCGGTTACCGGCACACATCCTTCGGGCTTCAGGTCGACGTTGATAAAGGCTTTGATGAAGCGCGACGCCTCCTGTTTCAGTTCGGGCAATCCGTTGATGTCGGGGTAGAGCGAAGCGATTCCGTTTTGCAACGCTTCTATCTCTGCCTTCACGCCGACAGCTGCCGGTGGCAGTCCGGGTACGCCCATCTCCATTTTGATAAACTCCACGCCCGACTCTTCTTCTGCCCGGGCAGCAATGGCTTTTACTTCGCGAATGGTAGCTTTCCCGAAGTCTTTAATTTGAAACGCTGCGATAGCGTTGTCTATGATGTTACGTTCGATAGGACTGTTTTTCATCTTTGTTACTTGTTCTTTTTGTTCTTTGAGGGCACAAACATACGCAAAATTCTTCGTTCACGTATTGTCGTATCCTAATTTTTCCTCATTGTAGTCCGATGCGATGTAAGCGGGACGTTGTTTGGTCTCTTTGAATATTCGTCCGATGTATTCGCCGATCACGCCGAGCGACAGTAGTTGGATGCCTCCCAGAAACAGGATGGTGATGATCAGGGTGGGGAATCCGGCTGCCTGGTCGCCGTATAGAATGGTTTTGGTGAGGAAGTAGATGGCATACAGAAAACTCACGGTGGCAAACAGTATGCCGCTTACGGTAGCGATGCGCAGGGGTGAGGTGCTCGATGAGGTGATACCTTCGATGGCGAGGTTGAGCAGTTTGAAGAAGCTCCACGATGAGCGACCGGCGCGTCGGTTGCCGCGGTCGAACTCTATACCTTTCTTATTATATCCTATCCAGCTGAACAGTCCTTTGGTGTATCGTTCGCGTTCGCGCATCCGGCGCAGGGTGAGGATGCAACGGCGGTCGAGTAGTCTGAAGTCGCCTACGTTGGGCAGAATATCTATCTTACTCATTCGTTGCAGCAGTTCGTAGAACGTAAGTGAGAGGTGTCGGCGCAACCAGCTCTCTTCGCCGCGGGTACGTCGTCGGGCGTAGATGTCGTCGTATCCCTGTTCCCAATATTCCAGCATGCAGTCTATCAGTTCGGGCGGGTCTTGCAGGTCGGCATCCATGACCACGCAGCAATCGCCGGTGCAGTAGTCGAAGCCCGCCAGCATGGCAACTTCTTTTCCGAAGTTGCGCGACAGGTTTACGTAGTTCACGCGGGGGTCGTCTTTTCGCATCCGGCGCAGTTGCTCCAAGGTATGGTCGCTGCTGCCGTCGTTTATAAACAGTATTTCCCACTCGTAACCATTGTTTCGCCCGATGAGTTCCTGCAATCGCAGGTAGAGTTCGGGCAACACTTTTTCTTCGTTGTATACGGGGATAAGCAGGGTTACTTTTTTCGACATAACTTTAGATTTCACCCAATCAAATACTTTCCGATGTTTCGTTTCTCCTTGTCGAAGCTTACGCCGACCTTTATCAGTTTGCGTCCGTCGAGGGTATAGGGTAGCAGATATTCTTTTTCGTCTATTTGGCGGAGGGCTGCTTCGGCGGTGTCGGTTAGTTTGAACTCGAAGACGTAGATATAATCATTGTTCTTCACTACGGCATCGGCGCGACCGTGTGCGCTGCGTACTTCGGTTTGCACGAACTTACCCATCAGGGTGAGAACAACGTAGAAGATGGTTTGGTAATGACGTTCGGTGTCGTCGCTCAACTCGTATGGGATACCGGCGAAGAATACTTTCAGGCTGTTGAGGAAGCCCTCTACATCGCCGGCTTCGAGTTCGTCAAGGAAGTGGTCGATGTAAGAAGCAGTGTCGTCGTCAGATACGGTGGTATAGTAGGGCGACAGAAATTTCATAAATCCATAGCGCACCTCTTCGTTGGGGAACCCCAGTGTGTACATCTCTCTTTTGGGTTGATAGCCCAAGATGGTGAGGTAGCCGCTTTGGTATATCAGTGGGATGGGATTGCCTGTGTCTGCTTTATATTCGGCAAAGTCGGTTCTCGCCATTCGGGCGCCATCAACCAGTCGACGCAGGTCGTAATCGCTTTGGGTTAAGAGGTTGGCAAGGAACGTGGGGGTGCCGGTTTGAAACCAATAGTCGTCAAACTGTTCTGAACTCAGGGTATTCAGCACGCTGAACGGATTGAACATGCCTGTGGAGTTGACGGCAAAATGATACCCATCGTATCGCTCTCCCATTGCATGTACGGCTTCATCGAAAGTCATGTCGTTTTGCTTGGCCAAGGCTTGCAGTTCCGGGGTAAAGGTGTCTAATAGTTCTTGACGGGTGATGCCGCATAGTTCCGAATAATCGGTCCAAAGACTGATGTCTGTGAGTTGATTCAAGTCGCTAAATACGCTTACTTGCGTAAACTTGGTCACTCCGGTGAGGAAGATGAAGCGCAAGTACTTGCCCGTGCCTTTGAGTACCCCGTAGAAAGCTTTCAATTTATTGCGCAAGCTCTTGCTTAGCTTCTCATTGAGTATGTTTTCTAATAGTGGCTTGTCGTATTCGTCGATCAAAACGACTACACGTTTGCCGCTCTGTTGGTAAGCACGTTTGATGACACCTTTCAATCGTTGCGACACTGTTTTTTCGCGCTCATCTTTGCCCCATTGGTCTTCCCACAAGCCCAGATTGAGTGACAAGAAAGAGTCTAATTTCTTGATACTGTCATACTCTTCGCCGCTCAAGTCGAGATGCAATATAGGGTATTTCTCCCATTTTGTTTCCAACTTTTCGATAGCTAATCCTTCAAATAAATCCTTTCGCCCTTCGAAATAAGCTTCGAAAGTAGAAATGAGCAGACTCTTCCCAAAACGACGCGGGCGACTCAGAAAATAGGGAACGGGCGTAGATACCAGCTGATATACCAAGGCTGTTTTATCTACGTATAAACAACCATTGGTGCGTAGTACCTCAAACGACTGTATGCCTGTTGGCAGTTTACGAAGCTGTTCCATAATGCATGGTCTTTTAGTGTAGGTACAAAGGTAGTAGAAATCATTGAAACAAGTATCATTAAACCATGCTTATATTGCCGGAAAGATTCAATCTTCATTCAAAACATCTCCGATGTGGAAGCAATGGTCGGTATTGTAGGATGGATCAATGCACAGAACCGCAACGTTCACGTGAACCGATTCGCCTGCTTGCGAATGGTTGTAGCTATACACTATGTACCTGTTTGACAGGGAGATTGAACGATAATGATTCCCTCTTCATACCCGTCCAACGGTGGTTAGACGCGCGTCCAACGGCCGTTAGACGGGCGTCCAACCACCGTTAGACGGGCGTCTAACCACCGTTGGACGCCAATGATGATCCGTTTTTGGCGTTACTTTCAGTGGATGCGAAATGTCTTTTCTTTGCGCCAATCGCAGAGCTTGGCACGCACGCCGGTTTTGTTTGCTGCAAAAAACAGGAAAATGTTTTGGATTTATGATTTTAATGCCATATATTTGTAGGCAAATAGGAATACTCCTTGCACCGACGTTCCTTGCGAACTGTATAAATGTCTCATCGTTGAACACTAAAAAAGAAGAGATGATTACCGAACTGTCTACATTACAAACTTTTTATGCCCGCTATTCTGAACGGCTGGCTCAGATACGGACTGTGCTGAAACGTCCGCTAACGCTCACAGAAAAGATTCTGTACACCCACCTCTATCCTTCGATGGATGTTAAAAGTTATCGGCGGCAGACAGACTATGTGCTGTTTACCCCCGACCGGATAGCCATGCAAGATGCTACCGCCCAGATGGCGTTACTACAATTCATGAATGCCGGCAGAGAACATACGGCAGTGCCTGCCACCGTGCATTGCGACCACCTGATACAGGCGCGTAGCGGTTCGCAGACCGATTTGCAAACCGCCCTCACCACCAACGAAGAGGTCTATCGCTTTCTGCGCGATGCCTCCGACCGTTATGGCATAGGCTTCTGGAAACCCGGTGCAGGCATCATTCACCAAGTATTACTGGAGAATTATGCCTTTCCCGGCGGGATGATGATCGGAACCGATTCGCACACACCCAATGCCGGCGGGCTGGGGATGCTCGCCATCGGTGTGGGCGGAGCCGATGCCGTCGATGTAATGACCGGTCAGCCTTGGGAGCTTAAAATGCCACGCTTGATAGGCGTACACCTTGCAGGACAACTCAACGGATGGACAAGCCCCAAAGATGTCATACTGAAGCTGGCAGGAATGTTCACCGTGAAAGGGGCAACCAACGCCGTTATCGAATATTTCGGAGCAGGAACCGCTTCGCTGTCGGCTACCGGAAAAGCAACCATCTGCAACATGGGTGCCGAAGTGGGCGCCACCTCCTCAATCTTCCCCTTCGATGAACGCATGTTTCGCTATCTGCAAGCTACCGGGCGAAGCCCCATCGCTGAACTGGCGCAACCGTCGGCAGACCATCTGCGTGCCGACGCCGAGGTGTGGAATGAACCCGAACGATTTTACGACGAAGTCGTCGAAATCAACCTCACCACCCTCGAACCTTATGTGAATGGTCCGTTTACCCCCGACGCCGCTACCCCCATCTCACAATTTGCCGAACGGGTACTGGAAAACAAATATCCTCGCGAAATAGAGGTAGGATTGATAGGCTCGTGTACCAACTCGTCATATCAAGACTTGAGCCGCGCTGCATCTGTTGCCCGACAAGCCGTAGAGAAAGGAATCCGTCCGGCAGCCCGTCTGCTTGTCAATCCTGGCTCTGAACAGATAAGAGCCACTGCCCAACGCGACGGCATGATAGACAACTTTGTACGCGCAGACGCCACCATCATGGCAAATGCCTGCGGACCCTGCATCGGACAATGGAAACGCGAAGGGAGCGAACGGCAACCGGTAAACTCCATCGTCACCTCTTTCAACCGCAACTTTGCCAAGCGAGCCGACGGCAATCCGCACACCCACGCCTTTGTGGCATCGCCCGAAATAACGATGGCGTTGACGCTTGCCGGAGACCTTTGCTTCAATCCGCTGATGGATTCGCTGACCAACAGTCGGGGAGAGACGGTACGATTAGATGAACCCGCAGGCGAGGAACTGCCCGAGAGCGGATTTGTTGCCACCGGAGAGGGATACATCGCTCCCCGAAACGAACAGATACCTATCGTGATCAACCCCGATTCGCAACGACTGCAACGCCTCCTGCCATTTCCCGCGTGGGAAGGAACCGACTTGCTCAAAATGCCGCTGTTAATCAAGGTGCAAGGCAAATGTACCACCGACCATATATCAATGGCAGGCAGCTGGCTACGCTATCGCGGACATTTGGAGAACATCTCCGAAAATCTGCTGATGGGAGCGGTTAATGCCTTCAACGGTGAAACCAACCGCGTGTGGAACATACTGACCCAAACCTATAACACGGTGTCGGCAACAGCCCGACAATACAAAAAAGAACAGATACCTTCCATCGTGGTAGCCGAAGAGAACTATGGTGAAGGCTCCAGCCGCGAACATGCCGCCATGGAACCCCGATTCCTGAATGTGCGTGCCATACTGGTGAAGAGCTTTGCCCGCATCCACGAAACTAACCTCAAAAAGCAAGGCATGCTGGCACTGACATTTGTCGATAAAGACGATTACAACCGGATACAAGAGTTTGACCGCATCTCACTGTTGGGATTGACCACGCTGACACCCGATAGCCGAATCATGGTGCTGCTGGAACACAAAGACGGCACACAAGAGCAATTTGAAGCCAGGCATACCTACAATAATCAGCAAATAGAATGGTTCAAGGCCGGTGCGGCGCTTAACACACGTAAATAGAACATTCATGGAAACAATCATCATTCCTTTCATCACCGGCGACGGAGTGGGCGCCGAGATAACTCCCTCCATGCAAACCCTTGTAGATGCTGCCGTGCAACGAGCATATACAGGTAGCAGGCAAATCAAATGGGAAGAGGTATGGGCAGGCGAACGCGCTTACGAACGTTTGGGAACTTGGTTGCCCGACGCAACCATAGAAGCGTTTGCCACACACCGCATCGGTATAAAAGGACCGCTTACTACGCCGGTGGGCGGAGGCATTCGCTCGCTCAATGTGGCATTGCGACAAACGCTCGATTTGTATGTCTGTCTACGGCCTGTGCGCTGGTATACAGGCGTACATTCGCCCTTGAAACACCCCGAACAGGTAAACATGACCGTCTTTCGCGAGAACACCGAAGACATCTATGCCGGTATAGAGTGGGAAGCCGGAACACCGCAGGCGCAACGCTTTTACCGCTTCCTGCACGACGAAATGAATGTCGACCGTGTGAGGTTCCCCGAATCATCTTCTTTCGGAGTAAAACCGGTCTCGCGCGAAGGTACCGAACGATTGGTACGGGCTGCCTGCCAATATGCACTCGCCAACGGGTTGCCTGCCGTGACGTTGGTACACAAAGGAAACATCATGAAGTACACCGAAGGGAACTTCAAAAAATGGGGATACGAACTGGCACAACGCGAATTTGCCGAACCATTAGCCGACGGACGACTGACCATCAACGACTGTATCGCCGACGCTTTCCTGCAAAATACACTGCTCACCCCCGAACTCTACTCCGTGATTGCCACGCTCAATCTCAACGGCGACTATATTTCAGACCAACTGGCAGCAATGGTGGGCGGCATCGGTATAGCGCCGGGTGCCAACATCAACTATCAGACCGGACACGCCATCTTTGAAGCCACGCACGGAACAGCGCCGGGAATAGCCGGAAAGAACACGGTAAACCCGTGCTCAATCATCCTGTCGGCTGTTATGATGCTGCAATATATGGGATGGGGAGAGGCTGCTGCGCTGATAGAAACCGCGCTCGAACAAGCCTTTACGGCGGGGAAGGCAACAGCCGACCTGGCACGCTTCATGCCCAATGGCACAGCGCTGTCGACAACCCTGTTTACACAAGAGATCGCAGCAAGAATAGAAACCGAGTAAAAACAATCAGTTAAATATTTGAAAGTCATGAAGAAAGAATACCTCATTTACAAGCTATCCGAACAAATGAAAGAGGCTGTACGCATCGATACGGAGCTGTTCTCCAAGTACGATGTGAAGCGCGGATTGCGCAACGAAGACGGAACCGGCGTATTGGTGGGATTGACCCGCATCGGTAACGTCGTTGGTTACGAACGTATCGAAGGGGGAGGACTCAAACCCATACCCGGAAGGCTATTCTATCGGGGATATGATGTGGAAGACATCGTAAAGGCTATCCTCGACGAGAAACGATTCGGATTTGAGGAGGTGGCATATCTGCTGCTCTCGGGTAAGCTGCCCGATAAGGAAGAACTTGCCTCCTTCCGCGAACTGATGAACGACAACATGCCGCTGGCTCCCAAAACCATCATGAATATCATTGAGCTGAAAGGCAATAACATCATGAACATCCTGGCACGAAGCGTGCTCGAAATGTATCGGTTGGATGGGGCTGCCGACGACATCTCGCGCGATAACCTCATGCGCCAGAGCCTCGAACTTATATCGAAATTCCCGACAGTGATCGCTTATGCCTACAACACCCTGCGACATACGCTCTACGGACGTTCGCTTCACATCCGCCATCCGCAGGAAAAACTTTCGCTTGCCGAGAACTTCCTCTTTATGCTCAAAAAGGAATATACCGAACTCGATGCCCGCATGCTCGACCTATTGTTGGTGCTGCAAGCCGAACATGGAGGTGGTAATAACTCTACGTTTACCGTGCGTGTAACCTCATCCTCGAATACCGACACCTATTCTTCGATCGCTGCCGGAATAGGGTCGTTAAAAGGTCCGTTGCATGGAGGAGCCAATATCCAAGTGACCGATATGTATCACCACTTGCAAAAAAATATCAGCGACTGGACCGACAAAGACGAGATAGACCGCTACTTTACCCGCATGCTTCATAAGGAGGTGTATAACAAAACCGGACTGATCTATGGCATCGGGCATGCGGTCTATACCATTTCTGATCCACGCGCCCTCTTACTCAAAGATTTGGCATACGACTTGGCACGCGAAAAAGGAAAAGAACGCGAATTTGCTTTCCTCAAACTGCTCGAAGAACGAGCTATCGAAACCTTCGGACGGGTGAAGAATAACGGCAAAACCGTATCGAGTAATATTGACTTCTACTCGGGATTCGTGTACGAACTGATCGGGCTGCCGCAAGAGATATTCACCCCCCTCTTTGCCATGGCACGAATCGTGGGATGGTGTGCACATCGCAACGAAGAATTGCACTTCGACGGAAAACGAATCATACGACCGGCATATAAAAACGTATTGAATGAAACGAAGTATGTACCACTAAAGAAAAGAGGATAAAAAAGTTTTCTTTATCTTTGCCGCCAATAGGACATTACTATCATTTCATATTATGGCGAACGAAGTACAAAGTCGGGAAGAAAAGGAAAAAAATGAAGAACAGATGATCAATGATGCCTTTCAAGATTTGTTGGAGAACTATTTGAGTACCAAACATCGGAAAAAGGTAGAAATCATCACAAAAGCTTTTAATTTTGCCAATCAGGCACACAAAGGTATTAAACGACGGTCGGGCGAACCCTACATCATGCACCCCATCGCCGTAGCTAAAATTGTGTGTATGGAGATAGGGTTAGGGTCGACATCCATCTGTTCGGCATTGCTGCACGACGTGGTAGAAGATACCGATTATACCGTCGAGGATATAGAGAATCTATTTGGACCGAAAATAGCGCAAATCGTGGATGGATTGACCAAAATATCGGGAGGCATCTTCGGAGACAAAGCCTCGGCACAAGCCGAAAACTTCAAGAAGCTGCTGCTCACCATGTCGAGCGATATCCGGGTGATTCTTATTAAAATGGCAGACCGACTGCACAACATGCGAACGCTCGATTCGATGCTGCCTGCCAAGCAATATAAAATAGCCGGAGAAACCATGTATATCTACGCCCCGCTTGCCAACAGGCTGGGACTTAACAAAATCAAAACCGAACTCGAAAATCTCAGCTTTAAATATGAACACCCCGAAGAATATAACGAAATAGAACAGAAACTTAGCTCTACTGCCGGTGCACGCGATAAAGTGTTTCAGGAGTTTACGGCTCCTATACGCAATCAGCTCGACCACATGGGGATAAAATACACCATTGCGGCACGCATCAAGTCGGTCTACTCTATCTGGAACAAGATGCAAACCAAACATGTGCCTTTTGAGGAGGTGTACGACATGCTGGCTGTGCGCATCATCTTTGAACCGAAAGATCCGGAAGAAGAGGCCAACGAATGTTTTCACATCTATGTAGCCATCTCTAAAATATATAAACTGCATCCCGATCGGTTGCGCGATTGGGTGAATCACCCGAAAGCAAACGGCTATCAGGCGCTGCATGTCACACTGATGGCGAAAAACGGACAATGGATAGAGGTGCAGATACGAAGCGTGCGCATGAACGACATTGCCGAACAGGGATTTGCCGCACATTGGAAGTATAAAGAAAACCAAAGTGGAGAGAGCGAAGAGGATCATGACGGACTCATCAGCGAAGAAGATGGGGAACTCGATAAATGGCTACATTCTATCAAGGAGATATTGGATGACCCGAATCCTGATGCTATCGACTTTCTCGATACCATCAAACTCAATCTTTTTGCCTCGGAGATATTTGTATTTACGCCCAAAGGTGAACTGCGCACCCTGCCGCAGGGAGCAACTGCGCTCGACTTTGCCTTCTCGCTGCATACCGACTTGGGAAGTCATTGTATAGGCGCCAAAGTAAACCATAAGTTGGTGCCGATGAGCCATCGGTTAGAAAGCGGAGATCAAGTGGAAATCATTACGTCGCGCTCACAACGGGTAGAACCGCAATGGACGCAGTTCGCTACTACTGCCCGGGCACGAACCAAAATCACGGCTATCCTTCGCCGCGAACAGAAAAACTATCAGCGCAAAGGCGAGAAGATGCTGAAGGATTTCCTCGCCAAAGAAGAAGTGATTCTTACCGACCAACTGACCGACCGGCTGGCTAAAGCACACGGATTGCAACTGCGGGAAGAGCTGTTTGTAGCGATAGGAAGCGGCAAAATAGTATTGGGGGAAGCCGATAAACATATCTTGAAGGTAAAAGAGGGCGGACGATGGAAGAAACTGCTCAGCTTGCCGAATCCGTTTGGCGGCAACAACGATAAAAAGGAAAGCAAAGAGAAAGACGAAAAAGATAAAACACAGCAACTGCAAGAGAAAAAGATAGATCCCAAAAAAACGCTCATCCTCACCGAAGAGAGCATACGCAATAACTATATCATCGCAACCTGCTGCAATCCCATACCGGGCGATGACGTATTGGGCTACATCGATGATAACAATCACATCGTGATTCATAAACGGCAATGCAACGTAGCCGACCGACTGAAAACCAGCTATGGTAACCGGATCCTGGCTGCTGAATGGAGCACCCACATGCAGCTCAATTTCCTTGCCAATATATATATAAAAGGTATAGATATGATGGGATTGCTCAATGAGGTGACGCAGGTTATTTCCCGACAGCTCGGCGTAAACATCCGAAAGCTCTCTCTCGAAACCAACGAAGGTATCTTCGAGGGGAAGATACAGTTGTATGTGCACGATGCTGCCGACGTGAAGGCTATCTGCAGTAACCTGCGGCAAATAAAGAATATCCAGCAAGTGACAAGAGTAGAGAATTGACAAGTATGGAGAAGAAAGATCTGAAGCTGTATTATTCCATTGGTGAGGTAGCTGCTCAATTTGGATTGTCCGAATCGACGCTCCGCTCGTGGGAACGCCAGTTTCCACGATTGAAACCCAAGCGGGGAGGGCGTGGAGTGCGGCAATACCGGAAAGAGGATATCGATACGATAGGTATCATCTATCATCAGGTCAAAGAGAAGGGACTGCGTCTGGCGAATGTCCGTAAAAAAATGAAGGTAAATCCCGAGTGTACAGACTGTCAGTACGAAGTAATCGAACGACTTCGCGCTGTGCGCGACGAACTGCTTGCCATGCAGAAGTCGCTTGAATCCTTTCGTTAATCGAGCACCTTACCGTGATTGGCTGCTATTTGTATCATGCGGTCGTAATCGTCGGCACTCAAGTCCATGAAGTAATAGTTGATGGGGTTGACGATGCGTCCTTTTACGTGCACCTCGTAATGCAGGTGCGGACCGGTACTGATGCCGGTGCTGCCCACTTCGCCGATTCGTTCGCCACGCACTACCCGCTTGCCCGGTTTGGTATGGAAAGTACTAAGATGTGCGTAATAAGTCTGATAACCAAATCCGTGATCGATAATAATCAAGTTGCCGAATCCTGTCTCCCATCCCATTTTTACGACGGTTCCGTCGCCGGTGGCATACACTTCCGTACCGGTGTTGGCAGCAAAATCCATCCCGTGATGAAACACTTTGGTGCCGTAGATGGGGTGGATGCGCATGCCGTAACCCGAGGCAGTGCGCTTTAAATCTTTATTGGAAACCGGTTGGATAGCCGGAATGCAATGTAACATCTCATCGTGATTCTTGCACATCTCTACCACATCGTCGAATGAGCGCGACTGTATGTACAACTGCTTATCTAATACATCCATCTTCTGCGTTGTGTTGACAACCAGTTCCGAATTGGCCATTGCCATGAACGCTTCGTATCGGTTGGTATTACCGTAGCCTGCCTGACGAATAGGAGAGGGGATAGGGTCTGCCATGAAAATAACACGATACAGGTTATCGTCGCGCTGCTGAATGTCTTGCAGCACGGCAAGCGAGTTGTCTAAGCGATGCGACAACAGCTGATATTGGGTCAACAGCCTGTTGTTTTCCTGTCGCAACTTCTTTTCCGACGGTGAACCAAAGATAATCAGTAATAGAAGGAAGAAAAACGCCCCCAGCCCCATGCCTGTAAACAAACGGCGAAGCATACTCAATGCCCGCTGGCGAATGGTAGGATAGATGCGGTCGTAAGTCTGTGTTTGAGGGTTATATATGTAATAAACTTTACGCATGTATACGAGAATTTTAGTTGTTGATACGGCAAAAGTAATCAAAACAAGCTATCTTTGCAGCGTTTTTAAAAAAAATATATGCTCACCGCGAACGAAATCCGATACTCATTCAAGAGTTTTTTCGAGCAGAAAGGACACCACATCGTCCCTTCTGCTCCGATGGTCGTTAAAGACGACCCCACCCTGATGTTTACCAATGCAGGTATGAATCAGTTTAAAGATATTATTTTGGGAAATACTCCTGCCAAATATCCGCGCGTTGCCGATTCACAAAAATGCTTGCGTGTAAGCGGCAAGCACAACGATTTGGAAGAGGTAGGACATGATACCTACCACCACACCATGTTCGAAATGCTGGGAAACTGGTCGTTTGGCGATTATTTCAAAAAAGAAGCCATTGCCTGGGCATGGGAGTATTTGGTAGATGTACTTCATCTGGACCCCGACAATCTGTATGCCACCGTTTTTGAGGGAAGCGTCGACGATGGATTGAGCCGCGACAACGAAGCAGCTTCCTATTGGGAACAATATCTTCCTAAATCGCATATCATCAATGGTAACAAACACGATAATTTCTGGGAAATGGGCGATACCGGTCCGTGCGGTCCGTGTTCCGAGATACATATCGACTTGCGCTGCGATACCGAGAAGCTACAAACACCCGGTCGCAGTTTGGTCAACCAAGACCATCCGCAAGTGATTGAGATATGGAACCTTGTCTTTATGCAGTTCAATCGCAAAGCCGACGGTACACTCGACGGGCTGCCTGCCAAAGTTATCGATACCGGTATGGGCTTTGAACGTCTCTGCATGGCGTTACAAGGGAAAACATCCAATTACGATACCGACGTTTTCCAACCTCTTATCAAAGAGGTGGCACATATTGCCGGCATTGCTTATGGCACCGACAGCCGGTGTGATGTTGCGATGCGGGTCGTTGCCGACCATATCCGTACCATCGCTTTCTCGATCACCGACGGACAACTGCCGGGCAATGCCAAGGCAGGTTATGTCATCCGACGTATCTTGCGGCGTGCCGTGCGCTACGGATATACTTTCCTCGGGCAGAAGCAGGCATTTATGTATAAGTTGGTGCCGGTGCTCGTATCCGATATGGGCGAAGCTTATCCCGAACTGGGCATGCAGCAGCAACTCATCATCAAAGTGATCAGAGAGGAAGAGGAAGCCTTCTTGCGTACCCTCGAAACCGGCATACGCTTGCTCGATAAAACCATTGCCGAAACACGTGTTGCCGGACAAACGCAAATCAGCGGTAAGGATGCCTTTACACTGTATGATACTTTCGGGTTCCCGCTCGACCTGACCGAACTGATTCTTCGCGAACAGCAGATGACGGTCGATATACCTGCCTTCAATGCCGAAATGCAACAGCAGAAACAACGCGCGCGCAATGCCGCCGCCGTTGAAACAGGCGACTGGATTGTGTTGCACGAAGGAACTACCGAATTTGTGGGATACGACTATACCGAATATGAAGTGCAGATATTGCGCTATCGCCTCATCACGCAAAAAAACCGTAAGCTTTATCAGATAGTGCTGAATCACACACCCTTCTATGCCGAAAGCGGTGGACAGGTGGGAGATACCGGCGTGCTGGTGAACGAGCAGGAAACCATCGAGATTGTAGATACCAAGAAAGAGAATAACCTGCCTGTGCACATCGCGCACTCCTTGCCACAGCACCCCGAAGTGCCTTTTATGGCTTGTGTCGATACCGACCGGCGAGCTGCTTGTGCTGCCAATCACTCGGCTACCCATCTGCTCGACGACGCATTGCGCGAGGTATTGGGAACCCATGTGGAGCAGAAAGGATCGCTCGTTTCGCCTGAACTGTTGCGCTTTGACTTCTCACATTTTCAAAAGGTGTCCGACGAAGAACTGCGACGTATAGAGCACATCGTTAATATTAAGATACGCGCCGATATCCCGCTGATAGAATACCGTAACATTCCGATTGAAGAGGCGCGCGAACTGGGAGCTATTGCCCTCTTCGGCGAAAAGTACGGTGAACGCGTGCGGGTTATTCAGTTCGGCAAATCGGTAGAGTTTTGCGGTGGTACACACGTAGCTGCCACCGGACACATCGGCATGATGAAGATTGTCTCCGAAAGCTCGGTGGCTGCCGGTGTGCGACGCATCGAAGCTTACACCGGTGCGCGTGCCGAAGAAATGTTCGACCTGATGCAAGATACGCTGCGCAACTTACGCTCGCTCTTCAACAATGTGCCCGATCTGGCAGGAGCCATTCGCCGCTCCATCGAAGAGAACGCCGGACTGAAAAAGCAACTCGAAGAGTTGGCACATGAAAAAGAGATACAACTGAAAGAGAAGCTGCTGCAAAATATCTGTCAGGTGAACGGCATCAAGGTGATCAGCTTCTGCCTGCCTATCCCTGCCGAAACAGTGAAGAACATTGCTTTTCAATTGCGGGGAGAAATTACCGAGAATCTCTGCTTCGTAGCCGGAAGCGTAGACAACGGCAAACCGACTCTCACCGTGATGTTGAGCGATAACCTCGTGGCGACCGGATTGAAAGCCGGACAATTAGTTAAGGAGGCTGCTCGCCTCATTCAGGGCGGGGGAGGCGGACAACCCCATTTTGCCACTGCCGGCGGAAAGAATCCCGATGGCTTGAAAGCAGCTGTCGATAAGGTCTTGGAGCTGGCTGCGCATGTCTGACACAGTATATGATTGATACTTCCGTTTTTCAACATAAAACAGCCGTTTACTATACGTTGGGATGTAAGCTGAACTTCTCGGAGACGTCGACGATAGGCAAACTGCTGAGTGATGCCGGTATACGAACCGCACGAAGGGGGGAGCAGGCAGACATCTGTATCATAAACACTTGTTCGGTAACCGAAGTGGCTGACAAAAAGTGCAGGCAAGCCATCCATCGATTGGTGAAACAACATCCCGACGCAACGGTCGTCGTGACAGGATGCTATGCACAACTCAATCCCGAAGCGGTTGCAGAGATAGAAGGAGTCGATTGGGTGCTGGGTGCCGAACAGAAGAAAGATATATTGACTTACCTGAGTAATATGCAACAGAGTAGCCGGAGCGGAGTGCATACCTCCGCTCTGAAAGATATTCGTTCTTTTGTCCCCTCCTGTTCGCGGGGCGACCGTACACGTTACTTCTTGAAGGTGCAAGACGGATGCGATTACTATTGCTCGTATTGCACCATCCCGATGGCACGCGGACGCAGCCGTAACGGTACGGTGGTTTCATTGGTAGAGCAGGCACGACAGGTAGCTGCCGAAGGCGGCAAAGAGATTGTGTTGACAGGCGTAAATATCGGCGACTTTGGAAAAGCGACCGGCGAAACCCTGTACACCCTTGTGCAAGCTTTAGATGAGGTAGAGGGGATTGCCCGTTATCGCATCTCATCGATAGAACCCGATTTGCTGACCGATGAGTTGATCGGGTTTGTTGCCCGCTCGCGCCGTTTCATGCCTCACTTCCACATCCCGCTGCAATCGGGTAGCGATGAGGTGTTGCGCTTGATGCGCCGCCGTTACGATACTGCCCTCTTCGCTTCGAAAGTGAAACGCATCAAGCAGGTAATGCCCGATGCTTTTATCGGAGTAGATGTGATAGTAGGTACGCGCGGAGAAACGGAGGAGCGCTTTGAGCAGACTCGTAGGTTTCTCAAGGAGCTGGATATAACGCAACTGCATGTGTTCTCTTATTCCGAACGTCCCGGTACGCAGGCTTTGAAGATAGACCATGCTGTCTCTGCCGATGAGAAGCATCGGCGCAGCCGGTTGCTGCTCGACCTCTCCGAAGAGAAAACACATCAGTTTTATGCCCGTCATATCGGACAAACAGTCACCATATTGGCAGAGCACTCCCGTCCCGATCATCCCATGCACGGTTTTACCGATAATTATATCCGTGTTGAGATACCGCGCAATGGAGCGTTGGATAACCAATTGATAACGGTGCATACTAAGGGCTTTAACGACGATAAAACAGCCTTGACAATTCAACCTTGGTGAGTGTGGTACGCTACATAAAGCAGATATTCCTTTATTGTCAATGGTCGATTGTCAAGCTAATCGCCATGCTGCCTTTCGGGGCGCTCTATATCTTGTCCGATGGGCTATGTTTCCTCGCAAGAAATATGATACATTATCGTCGGCGAGTGGTGCGTACCAATTTGAAAAACTCCTTTCCCGAGAAGTCGGAAGTCGAGCTACGGCGCATCGAGCGCGATTTCTATCATTATCTCTGCGATTATATGCTGGAAGAGGTCAAGCTGTTGCGCATCACGCTTGCCGAGCTTTGTCGACGTATGGACTATCAAGGTAAGGAACTCTTCCTGGAAATGATAGAGCAGCACAACGGCATTGTGCTGCTTATTCCTCATTATGCCAACTTTGAGTGGATCATTGGTATGGGCGCCATCATGAAGGAGGGCGATTTGCCGGTGCAGGTGTATAAGCCGTTGCACGACCCCTATTTAGACCGGTTGTTTCAACGCATCCGTTCTCGTTTTGGCGGTTACAATGTTCCCAAACATACCACGGCACGCGAGTTGATCAAGTTGCGCCATGCCGGTAAACGCATGGTGGTGGGGCTGATTACCGACCAGTCGCCTTCGGGCAACGATGCGCACTACTGGACTACTTTTCTAAATCAGGAGACTGTGTTTATGGATGGCGCCGAGCGGATAGCTAAAATGATGAATTATCCTGTCTTTTATTGTGAGCTGGAGCGTCTTCGACGGGGCTATTGCCGGGTAACATTCGAATTAGTTACAGAATTTCCAAAATCTACCGCTGTCGGCGAGATTACCGAACAGTTTGTCCGCCGATTGGAGAACACCATTCGCAAAGCACCGGCTTATTGGTTCTGGTCGCACAAACGGTGGAAGATAAAACGTTCTCAAGTCAAAACCGAAATAGACGCTGAAAAACAGAAACCGAATACTAACTGAAAACTGAATATCGAAAATGGATCATATCGCCGTAGTTATACTGAATTGGAACGGCAAAGAGATGCTTCAACATTTCCTGCCGGATGTGATACGCTACTCCGAAGCCGACGGGGCTGTGGTGTATGTAGCCGACAACGGATCTACCGACAGGTCGGTAACAATGCTGCGACAACAATTCCCTGCTGTCCGATTGATACTCTTTTCCGAAAATTATGGCTTCGCCGGAGGGTATAATCGTGCCATGCAACAATTGGATGCCCGCTATGTGGTATTGCTCAATTCGGATGTAGAGGTAACGGAACATTGGTTGCTTCCACTTATAGAGTATATGGATGCTCATCCCCAAGTTGCTGCTTGCCAGCCTAAATTGCGTAGTTGGCGTCAGCGCGACAAGTTTGAATATGCCGGTGCCGCCGGTGGATTTATTGATACTTATGGTTATCCGTTTTGTCGCGGACGCATGATGAACAAAGTCGAAGCCGACCATGGACAATACGATACCAATGCATCTGTCTTCTGGGCAACTGGCGCTGCCCTGTTTATCCGCCTGGAAGATTATCGCGAAGCTGGCGGATTAGACGACCGCTTCTTTGCCCACATGGAAGAGATTGATCTGTGTTGGCGCCTCAAAGCGCGTGGTAAAGATATTGTGTGTATACCCCAAAGCGTGGTCTATCACGTCGGCGCCGCGACCTTGAAGCGGGAAAATCCACAGAAGACTTTTCTCAACTTTCGCAACAACTTGTTGATGCTCTACAAAAACCTGCCCGAACACGAACTCAGGTCGGTGATGCGCGTGCGTGCCATGCTCGACTATTTGGCTGCCTGCTATTTTCTCGTTCGCGGAGCCTGGAGAAATGCGTGGGCTGTAATACGCGCTCGCAAGGCTTATCGGAAGCTCCGCCCGCAATACCAAGAGCAACGAAATGAAAACCTGAATAAGCAGGTGGTCGAAGAGATCTACGGGCGCGTCAAGGCGTCTATCTTGCTCGCATCGCTCGTAAACTGAAATAATGGCATAGAATAAGCAATAAGGTCATGTCAATATGTCAATATAGGCATCCTTTAGTCTTGTTGTTAATTGGCACGTAGTTTGCAATTACTTATGCGAACGACGGTTCGAGAGGTGGTTGCCCCGCAGGAGCAGACAACGAACGAATCGAAGTTCATTGGATTTTATTGTTTAACTTAAAAAAATAGGAGATTACAACTATGATGCCTGTTAGAAGAAGCCAAAACTGGCTACCCAGTATCTTTAATGATTTCTTTGACAATGATTGGATGGTACGCGCAAACTCTACCGCTCCCGCCATTAACGTATTTGAAACGGAAAAAGCTTACAACGTTGAGTTGGCTGCCCCCGGTATGACTAAGGATGATTTCGTGGTAAATGTAGACAACGAAAACAACTTGGTTATCAGCATGGAGAAGAAGTGCAACTGCAAGAAGGATGAGAACAAGGAAGAGAAGAAAGAAGGACGCTATCTGCGTCGTGAGTTCTCTTACACGAAGTTCCAGCAAACGATGATTCTTCCGGAAAATGTAGATCGCGACAAGATCACCGCTCAAGTAGAGCATGGCGTTTTGAAGGTCGCGCTGCCTAAGCTTGCTCCCGAAGATAAGGCTAAAGCGCAAAAGACCATTGAAGTGCAATAAGCATACACAACCCTCATCAAAAAGGTGCGCTCCCATCGGGAGTGCACCTTTTTTGTTGGCTATTTCGTGCTGTACTTTCTCGCTTGTTCGGCAATCAGTTCAGTATCGTCGAAGTAGTTTATCTTCATGGCTCTGCGCACTTCGTCGAGGGTAGCGGCAGCAGCCTCGCGTGCGGTGTCGCATCCGGCTTTCAGCATGTCGTAGATGGCAGGGATGTCGCGCTCGTACTCTTTGCGACGATTGCGAATCGGTTCGAGTACCTCTTGCATGACAGCATTGAGAAACTTTTTCACCTTTACGTCGCCCAAGCCGCCTCGCTGGTAGTGGGCTTTCAATTCGTCCAAATTGGGGTAGTCGGGCAAATAACGGTCGAAGTGTTCTGGCTGGCAAAATGCATCCAAATAAGTAAATACCGGATTGCCTTCTACTTTGCCGGGGTCTTGTACGCGCAAGTGGTCGGGGTCGGTGTACATGCCGCGTATTTTCTGCTGCACTTCGTCGGCGCTGTCCGACAGGTAGATGCAGTTACCCAGCGACTTGCTCATTTTGGCTTTGCCGTCTGTACCGGGCAGGCGCAGGCAGGCAGCATTGTCGGGAAGCAGAATTTCGGGTTCTACCAATGTCTCGCCGTAGATGTAGTTGAAGCGTCGCACAATTTCGCGCGCCTGTTCGAGCATGGGTTCCTGATCTTCGCCTACGGGCACTTGCGTAGCCTTAAATGCAGTGATGTCGGCAGCCTGACTGATGGGATAGGTAAAGAATCCTACGGGGATGCTCGTTTCAAAGTTGCGCATTTGTATCTCGGTCTTCACAGTAGGGTTGCGTTGCAGGCGCGATACCGTCACCAAGTCCATATAGTAGAACGACAGCTCGCACAACTCGGTGATCTGCGACTGAATGAAGATGGTCGATTGGGCAGGGTCGAGACCGCATCCCAGATAGTCGAGGGCTACTTCGATTACATTCTGGCGAACCTTTTCGGGGTTGTCCATGTTGTCTGTCAATGCTTGCGCATCGGCAATGAAGATGAATATTTTACGGTACAGCCCCGAGTTTTGTAACGCTACGCGGTTGCGCAAGGAGCCTACATAATGACCGATGTGTAGCGGACCGGTAGGACGGTCGCCTGTCAATATAATCTTTTCTTTTTCCGGTTTCATAAAACTCTTTGTATCTTTAATCTTTATCCCGCAAAGATAAGGCTTTTTTGAAATCATATAAAATAAAATAGTAGCTAAACAAATTGTTTCATTCTTACGTTATTACTCTAAAACAACTAAAGGTAAACAATTATGAGAACAGATTATGAGCTTTTCGACAATCAGGCTTGTCAACAGTATGAATTTCACGTAGAGGGACGAACCCCGCGCGTGCAGTATATTAAAACTAAAGCCGGCGAAGTCTACCTTACCCATACAGAAGTGCCTTTTGGGCTGGGTGGTAAAGGTATAGGCAGCAGCCTTGTAGAAAAAACACTGCGTAATATACGCAGTCAGGGATTACGGGTAGTACCCTTGTGCCCGTTTATTACCGTGTACATCAACCGGCATCCGGAATGGAAGGATTTTGTAATGAAAGCTGCCCGTATGGAAGGGACGGCAATGTTGAACAATTAATATCAATGCAGTATGGAACAGACTTATCAACTTATCCATAACAAGGAGCGTAATCAATATGAATTTCATGTTGACAAGTATACGCCCAAAATAGAGTATTTGAAACCGAATCGTGAAACGGTGTTTCTGACACATACCGAAGTGCCGGCTGCTCTGGGCGGGAAAGGCATTGGAAGCGAATTGGTGAAGCAGGTTCTTGCCGATATTGAGGAGAGCGGAGCTTATGTAGTGCCTCTCTGCCCCTTTGTCAAAGCATACATTATGCGGCATCCCGAATGGAAGCACTTAGTGTCGACCCGTATCAACGTGTAGAGACGAATGAAAATTATGAATCTTATTAAACAGTTACAATCTTAATAATGGAAATCAAAAAAGAATACAGCAATGGCGAACTGACCATTACGTGGAAACCCGGTCTGTGTCAGCATGCAGGTGTCTGCGTGAAGACACTACCCCATGTGTACAATCCCAAAGCACAGCCGTGGATTACCCTTGAGCATGCTACTACAGCCGAGTTGATGGCGCAGATAGATCGCTGTCCGTCGGGAGCGTTGAGCTACCGACTCAATAAGTGAGCGCTTAGTGTATAGGTGAGAACAAAATCTGTGTGAAGTTCATATTCGATCGTAAACAGTTGTTGCTCGGGTGTGCGATATTCTTGCGCTTGCATGCTCCCTTTGTCGTTCATCACAAAAGGGAAGATACGCAAGTGCTCACGAAAATCGACATCGGTCGTATGTAGACATTTAAACATCGTTTCTTTGGCAGACCAATGAAGTAGTAGGGAGTAGGTATCTGTCTGTTCTGTTTGGACAGTAGCCTGTACGCTTTCGTCGGTACGCATGAATTTGTGTGCCACCCGATGTACACGTTCGCCGTACTGCTCAATGTCGATTCCTACCTCCTTGTCGGGTTTACCCATGATGACTGCCGCATAGCCGCGTGTGTGCGAGATGCTGATGGAGTGTGAGTTGTCAACCAGATAGGGTTTCCCATTGGGGTGGTAGGCTACCGTTTCCTCTTTTCCGCAGAGAGAAGCAATCAGTGCACGTACTGCAAGCCACTCTTGCCTGCGATGGGGCGTACCAAACTGTTCCGCTTGTTGCCGATGGTGCGGAAGCCGGTCGGCAAGCTGTTCCCACGATTCGGTCAGTTGCCAGATGCCCCATTTCAACAGGGGCGTTTCGTGTTGTACAAACAGTGACATAATCTCTCCATTGAAAACGTTATAGAACCGTAAACTCGCCTATGTTATAGCAAATTTGACTTTTAAGATTCTTCGGTTATCCATTTCGAGTACTTCGAACTCGTAACGGTTGTAGACCACCTTTTCGTGTAGTGCGGGAAATTCTCCTTTCAGTTCCAACAGTAAGCCAGCCAAGGTATCTGCCTCGCCTGCAACCTCGTCGAATGTATCTTCATCGAGTCGCGTAATTTTATAGAAGTCGGTGAGTTGTGTCTTGGCTTCAAAGATCCATGTATGGTCGTTAACGATGCTGTAAGGGCGTTCTTCCTCATCGTATTCGTCGTGAATCTCGCCCACAATTTCTTCAATAATATCTTCCATGGTCACGATGCCCGATGTGCCGCCAAACTCATCGACCACAATGGCGATGTGAATCTTGTCGCGTTGAAAGTCACGCAGCAAGTCGTCGATCATCTTGGTCTCGGGTACAAAGTAGGGCGGTCGTATCAGTGATTGCCAACGGAAGTTATCGCCTTTGTTCAGGTGCGGTATCAAATCCTTGATGTAGAGCACCCCTTTGATGTTGTCTTGTGTTTCCGAGTAGACGGGGATGCGCGAATAGGCATTGTCTACGATGCACTTCAGTACCTCTTTGAACGATGTTCGTATGTCGAGATCTACTACATCCAATCGGGAGGTCATAACCTCTTTCACCGTTTCACCTCCGAAGCGTATGATTCCTTCCAGTATGTTGTTTTCGTCCGACAGCTCGTTTTTGTCTGTCAGCTCGAGCGCCTGCGACAGTTCGTCTACCGAGATATTGTGATTTTTGCGGGTGAAGTGCTTGTTGATGAAGGAGGTCGAGTGAACCAGCATGGACGAGAACGGATAAAACAGCGAGCGAAACATCATGATGCCGGGCGCTGCAAAACGGCAAAATGTCAGTGCCTTTTGTGCAGAGTATATCTTCGGCATGATTTCGCCGAATAGCAATAGCAGGAAGGTTAGTACCACAGTTAGTACCACAAACTCGGCTATCGGCGAGTGAAACTCGAACACGCTCATGAAGAACAAGTTGCATAGCGTAATGATAGCTACGTTTACGAAGTTGTTGGTAATGAGTATGGTCGCCAGCAGGCGTTCGGTATCTTGTAGCAGATCGCTGATTTTCTTGTCTGCCGGATGTTTTTTTTCGTTGATGGCGCTCAAGTCGGCAGGCGAGAGCGAAAAGAAGGCTATTTCAGAGGCAGAGGCAAAGCCGGATACCAGCAACAACATAGCTGCCAACACAATGGCAATCATGGCAGACAGGGTAGGAGGCTGTACAGAGATTCCGCTAAAGAAACCTGTCAGCAGACATAAATATGAGTCAGGGTCCAACGATTCCGGTATTAGTTAAACAATTAAGACGGAAGTTCGTCTGTTGATTGATGGGGTAGGGTAACAGGAGGGGCAGCAGTCGTCGGCGCCTGCTTGGCGCTCAACATCTCCATGTTGTCAACGAATATCTCGGTGATATATCGTTTCGAGCCGTTTGGAGTGTCGTAAGAGCGTGTGCGTATCTTCCCTTCAACATAAAGGCGGTCGCCTTTATGCACATATTTTTCGACGATCTCTGCCAAGCCGCGCCAGAAGACGAGGTTGTGCCATTCTGTTCGTTCGGGAACTTGCGTGCCGTTAGCTAATGTGTAGGCACGGTCGGTCGTAGCCAATGGGAGTGTTGCTACTGCAATACCGGTATCCAAATATCTCACTTCGGGATCTTTACCGGCATGTCCTATTAGAATCACTTTGTTTACAGACATAATCCTGTTATCTTGTTCATTTTGCGCAAAAGTAGAGAGAATAATATTACGATGCAAGTGTCTATAAAAGTTTTTTTGAAAGATGAAAAAACATCTGTATCAAACGAGGCACGGCATACCGCTCCAGTTCATCGACAGCCACTTTGATGCAACCATCGGGAGGCGTGGCATCTTCAGGCAACGTCACTTCATAGAAGTTGGCATATAGGGTACGGTGGGTAAGCTGGTGCTTTATGTTGCTGTGAAGCAGTCGAAGCGTCGCCAGCTCGCTTTCGGTAAATAGCTGCTTCAGTTGAGGCAGGTCTCTGAACTCCTGCTCCGACATGGCTGTATCGGTTTCTATCAAGGGCAGCTCGAATAAGTTCTTCCAAATGTCGTTGCCTGTTCGTTTCCGCAGGAACGTGTAGTTCTGATTATTATTCGCGCCCGCGCGTACATATATATAATTGAAGAAGCGCTCGACGGTTTTGGTTTTGTGTTGTTTAACAGGCAATTGCGCTACGCACCCTTTTCGATATGCCGAACAGCTTTCGGCAAGCGGGCAACGGCAGCAGTCGGGCGATTGTGGCGTGCATTGCAAAGCACCGAAGTCCATAATAGCTTGATTATATACAGCCGGATGCTGCCGGTCGAGCATTTCGTTTGCCAATGCAGCAAACAGCTTTTTACCTTCCGTACTGTCTATCGGTGTGTCGATACCCCAGTAGCGTGCCAAAACGCGATACACATTTCCGTCAACAACCGAATACGGCAAGTCGTATGCAAACGAGCAGATGGCAGCAGCGGTATAATCGCCTACCCCTTTCAACGCCCGCACCTCCTGATAGGTAGTCGGAAAGACGCCCTGCATGCTTTGTGCTGCCGCATGCAGATTGCGCGCCCGCGAATAGTATCCCAATCCCTGCCACATCGTCATAACTTCGTCTTCCGAAGCCTCGGCAAGCGACTGTATATCGGGAAAGCGACGGACAAATCGCATAAAGTAGTCGTAGCCTTGCGCCACACGCGTTTGTTGCAAGATTACTTCTGAAATCCAGATAAGATACGGATCGGTTGCCTCGCGCCAAGGCAAATCGCGCTTATTGTCGGCATACCATTTTGTTATAATAGAGCTAAAAGTATTGTTCATAGACAGCAAAAGTACGCTTTTTGACGCGAAATAGCTCATACTTAGCAGTTTTTTTAAAAAATGTCGGAGATATGTTTTTGCGTGAATGATAAAAGCTATATATTTGCAGTCCAAAAAATTAGGAACTAAGTAATAATATTAACGATATGACAAAAGCTGATATTGTAAACCAGATTGCTAAAAGCACCGGTATAGAGAAAGATAAAGTGCTCGCCACGGTTGAGGCCTTCATGGACTCGGTAAAAGTATCTCTGGCAAAAGAAGAAAACGTGTATCTGCGTGGCTTCGGAAGTTTCATAGTGAAGAAGCGGGCAAAGAAAACGGCGCGTAACATCTCGCGCAACACTACCATCATTATTCCTGAACATAACATTCCTGCTTTCAAGCCGGCAAAATCGTTTATGATTGAGGTAAAGAAGTAGTAATAAAGAATATTAATCCCTATTAAATTATTAAGAAATGCCCAGCGGAAAGAAGAAGAAAAGACATAAAATGTCGACTCACAAGCGTAAAAAAAGACTGAGAAAGAACAGACATAAAAGCAAGAAATAACATTTCTTAGTCTAACACAGACGAAAGGGACAAATTAGCAAGTAAACAAGGGGACGAGGGAAAACACCTTGTTGCCTTGTAGTTTGCTAATTTATCCCTTTTCTTTTAATAAACTAAATATTAAATCATCTAAATTGTGACAAGCGAACTCGTTGTAGACGTAAAGCCCAAAGAAGTATCCATCGCACTACTCGAAGACAAAAGTCTGGTGGAGCTGCAAAGCGAAGGGAGAAATATCTCCTACGCAGTGGGCAACATCTATTTAGGACGCATCAGAAAACTGATGCCCGGACTAAATGCCTGCTTCGTGGACGTGGGTTACGAGAAAGATGCTTTTCTTCACTATCAGGACTTAGGTCCGCAGTTTAACTCTTTAGAGAAGTTCGTAAGACAAGTTTTAAGCGACAAAAAGAAAGTACCCCAAATCTCTAAAGCAACCATCCTTCCCGACCTCGACAAGAACGGTACCGTATCCGATACGCTCAAGGTAGGACAGGAAGTGGTGGTGCAGATTATTAAGGAGCCTATATCTACGAAAGGTCCCCGACTTACCTCCGAGCTGTCGTTTGCAGGGAGATACCTCGTACTGATGCCTTTCAACGACAAGGTTTCCGTATCCGGAAAAATTAAGTCGAGCGAAGAACGCGCCCGCCTCAAACAACTGCTCATGAGCATCAAGCCGCGTAATTGCGGCGTCATCGTGCGCACTGTGGCTGAAGGAAAACGCGTTGCCGAACTCGACGGAGAGCTTAGAGTTTTGGTAAAACATTGGGAAGATGCTATCGTAAAGATTCAAAAAGCTGCCAAGCTGCCTGCCATGATTTTCGAGGAAACCAGCCGTGCCGTAGGATTACTGCGCGACTTGTTCAACCCTTCGTTTGAAAGCATACACGTCAATAACGAAGCCGTGTTTCACGAAATCAAAGATTACGTTTCACTGATTGCCCCCGAGCGAGCAGGCATCGTGAAAATGTACAAAGGGCAACTCCCTATCTACGACAACTTCGGCATTACGAAGCAAATCAAGTCGTCGTTCGGCAAAACCATCTCCTATAAGAGTGGAGCTTACCTGATTATTGAACACACCGAAGCATTGCACGTGGTCGACGTGAACAGCGGAAACCGTACCAAAAATGCCAACGGACAGGAAGCCAACGCACTCGAAGTAAACTTGGGAGCAGCCGACGAACTGGCACGACAACTACGCCTGCGTGATATGGGCGGCATTATTGTGGTAGATTTTATCGACATGAACCAAGCCGAAAACCGACAGAAACTTTACGAACGTATGTGCCAAAACATGCAAAAAGACAGAGCACGACACAACATCCTGCCCTTGAGTAAGTTCGGACTGATGCAGATTACACGTCAGCGAGTACGACCGGCTATGGATGTCAACACCGCTGAAGTTTGTCCCACCTGCTTTGGCAAAGGCAAAATCAAGTCGTCTATCCTATTTACGGACATGCTGGAGAGCAAAATCGACTATTTAGTCAATAAGTTGAAGATTAGAAAATTCTCGTTACACATCCACCCGTACATCTATGCTTATGTCAATCAGGGATTGGTTTCCCTCAAACGGCAATGGCAACTCAAGTATGGATTCGGTATTAAGGTCATTCCTGACCAGCAGTTAGCATTTCTGCAATATATCTTCTACGACCCTAACGGCGAAGAGATAGATATGAAGGAAGAGATCGAAATCAAATGAAAGAAAGCGGGCGAAGTGGTAAAAGGCTGTCGCCCGCTGCTTTTTTATGTACCGGTTGTAAAATTATCAAAGGGAGATCTGCTTCGAAACAAAGGGAGATCTTGTGCATATCAAAGGGTCATATTTCCATAATAAATATTTTAAATGTTACATAAACTATCGTGTACGTTACATAGACTATCACGTACGTAACATTTTCTTTGGTGTTTTTGTACCAAAGTGGCTATCTCACCATCAAAGGATACAAAAAAGAGTTTGATACCTACATGTTTGGCTTCCCCAACGAAGAGGTGCGGTTGAAAGCTTAGGGCTATTCCGATATTTTTCCATTACAATTCTTCGTATATCGTCTTGCGTTTGAATATCAGATGCAACTGCAAATCGTGCACATTCGCACTTGCGAATGTGGCGAACTTGCTGCCGTTTTTAGTGGTGGGTGATCGATGTGGGGGGAGGGGGGAAGAGGGTTGAAAATAGGGCAGTTTCGGAGGTCGAAATGTAGTATCTCTTAGTAAGAGAGCACACAACGTATTTGCTTAGTGGGCGCAAATGTAGTGCAATAATTGGTATCTGCAAAATAATATCAACGTTTTTTTAATAAAAAAGCCTCAATCATATTAATATGGTGGATAATGTGCGCATATATCTATTTTATAATTTAGGAACAACGCATTCAATTTGAATTTCATTATATTGTATAGAACTTCGTTATGAGTTGTTATAACGATCTATTTAATCTTGTGTGCTCTCTTACTAAGAGATACTACATTTCGACCTCCGAAACTGCCCTATTTTCAACCCTCTTCTCCCCTCCCCCCACATCGATCGCCCACAACTAAAAACGGCAGCAAGTTAGCCACATCCGCAAGTGCGAATGTGCACGATTTACAGTTACATCCGATACCCGGACGCAAGACGATATACGAAGAATTGTAATGGAAAAATATCGGAATAGCTCTAAGCTTTCAAGAAGCGGCATATCTGTAAAAACTGACGTAAAATAAGCACGGATTACACCGATTACACGAATCTCTGTGATAAGAGCATCCGTGCAATCGGTGTAATCCGTGCCTGCCTTGAAAGGGAGCCGATTAACGCGCTCCCAATTGTTGGTCGACCACCAGCAACCCTGTGGTACCTGCCAGCTTCAGCCTGCCGACGATACCCAAAGCAGTAGCCTCTTCTTCCGCTTGTTCGCGTATAAATCCGCGCAGAAATTCCTCTGTAACCTTATCTTTCTCGGCAATAGCCAAATCGAGCAGATTACTGATGAGTGCAGTCACCCGACATTCGTGGCTATACACCTGTTCGAACACCTCCAGCGGCGTACCGAAGTCGACCGGCACAACATCGACCTTATCGACAACAGCCTTCCCATCGCGCGAAACGAGATAGTCGGCCATCTGATAGGCATGTGAGTTCTCTTCTTCCCACTGCTTCTTGAGCCAGTGAGCCATACCGGTGTATCCCACGCGTGCTACGTGCAGTGACATCGACAAATAGAGATTGGCAGACCACAACTCGGCGCCGATCTGTTCATTCATTGCTTTTTGTAATTTCTCTGTAATCATACTGATATTCGTTTAAGTGAGTAATAACTTGATTGCATAACAAAATTGTGCAGAAAAATCCTTCGAGGGACGACTAATTCACATATTTTACACGATTACGCCTTTTCCCATCAATCTGAAAAGAGAGTCCCAGCTTCAGCGCCAACAGGTCGTAGCGTTTGTTTTCGGTGCGATAGCTCTTTTTCCGCACACCGGTATAGGCGTCGATAAGCGTGTACTCCAAGTCGCCTGCCCGAAACAGGTTCACGATATAGCTGCACTCCGCAAAGAGCTGCACCCGGGGCGACATCTTGAATCCCAAATAGACACTCGGCGTGACGGCGAATCCCTTCTTCTCTTTGTCGTAAGCGCCGAACGAAACACGGTCGGCATCATTCACACCGGGTTGCTTCCGGTAAATGGATGCAAGATCGTCGACAAAGTAGATAGAACTTCCACCTATACCGAACGAAGGTTGAAAGCTGAAGCGACCGAAATCTTTCCGATAGATAACGCCCAGACTGAAGTTGACCGTAAAATCACTAAAACTTTTACTCCGCTCGTCCGTCCAATCGTTGTGGAAATAGTGCCCTGCACCGTCGCTTAGCGTCATTCGTAGCGCCGCACCCCACGATTTCGACCAAAAGTACTTGATACCCGTGTAAGTAATAAAACCCGTATTGAACTCCTGTCGCAAAGAGATGCCGGGAATAACTTCTCCCGAACGGCTCACCGTGGTTCCGGTACCATAAGCAAACTCCAGAAAGACCACATTAGGATCTGCCGCATACCGCGACGACGTTTCAGCGGTCGGTTGCGCAAGCATCGGACATGCCAACAGGCAGCAACCTGCATATATAATAAGGAGAAAGAATATCTTTTTCATCAAGACTGTTTAATCAAAGAAAGCGAGCATGTCTGTGTCTGCCGAGACCACTGCCCCCTCGCCGGACGTAAACTCTACCCGAAACTGATAATTCCCGGCAGGCGGATAGTTCATAAGCACCAGCGTGTAGTACTCGCCCGCATCGACATAGCGAATGGGGGTGCCGATGCCGGTGTACATGGAGTTCACCCGATAGAACAGCGCGTCGACACAACTGTTCGCAGGATAGTCGGCACTGAAATCGGTCAGGGTAAAGATGTGTGCATCGGTGATGTTCGGTGTGATGCGGTTGTAGGAATGCCCGGGAATAGTCAGTTCGGGCATAATCTGCAACATATAGGCACGGCGTGGACAACGATTGCCCACGATGGGCACAGGCAGGTTACCACTATTGTCACACGACGTAAGTCGAAGACTCCGGATGGTGTTGTCAATGTCGGCATAGCCGTTGATACCATAATTGATTTGGTCGTCGCCGCGGTCAACATCGCCTTCGCATTGCACAATCGGCAAACTCAGCGCGGCACAGAAACAGAGTGTCGACAGGAACTGTTTGAATCTCATTTTTGCTTTTTTAGATGGATTACAGGTTTTTTATACTTAAAATGTGCTGATAGATAAGATACTGCATACGAAACCTAAAAAGATTGCGTAATTTTGTCGCCAATCTTACTCCCGCATTCTATGAAGATAGTAGTATTAGACGGCTATACTGCCAATCCCGGCGACCTGAGCTGGAATAAACTCAGAGAGTTGGGCGACTGCACCATCTACGACCGTACCGCTCCCCACGAAGTGGCAACACGCGCTGCCGGTGCAGAAGCCATCTTGACCAACAAGGTGGTGATTACGCGCGAACTCATCGAAGCCCTGCCCGAGCTGAAATATATCGGCGTGATGGCAACCGGCTACAACGTCATCGACATCGCCGCCGCCCGTGAACGGGGGTTGGTCGTAACCAACATCCCGGCTTACAGCACTCCTTCGGTAGGGCAGATGGTGTTTGCCCATATCCTGAACATCACCCAACGGGTACAGTATTACACCGAACAGGTGCGCGACGGACGCTGGACAAACAGCCCCGACTTCACCTTCCGCGACACCCCGCTGATTGAACTGCTCGGAAAGAAAATCGGCATCGTAGGCTTGGGGCAGATTGGCTTCAACGTAGCACGCGCCGCTTTGGGATTCGGCATGAAAGTATGGGCATACACCTCCAAATCGCGGTTGCAACTGCCACCCGAAATCAAGAAGATGGAGCTTGACCAACTGTTTCGCGAATGTGACATCATCACCCTGCACTGCCCCCTCACCGAAAGCACCCGCGAAATGGTGAACGCCACGCGCCTTGCACAGATGAAGCGCACCGCCATACTGATCAATACCGGACGCGGCGGGTTGATTAACGAGCAAGATCTTGCCGACGCCCTGAACGAAGGGCGCATCTACGCCGCCGGATTGGATGTGCTGAACGAAGAACCGCCCCGCAACGGCAGTCCGCTAACCGGCGCACGCAACTGCTTCATCACGCCGCACATTGCCTGGGCTACCGGCGAAGCGCGACAACGACTGATGCAGATCATCGTGGATAACCTCAAAGGCTACGCGGCGCATCAAGTGGTCAACAACGTTATCGGGAAATAAAATCTGTATGATACACCCACCTCATGAGTACCACAGAAGTTAAAAGTCTCTTTCGCGGCATCCTGATTCTGCTGACATTCGTTTTGGCAGGCATCACCCTTGTATCTGCCTTCGCCGGCTACGTACACCCTGCCGTTCATCCGCTGATATCGACACTGGGACTGGCAGTACCGGCATTGCTCATAGCCAACCTCATGGTCGGCATCTGCTGGCTGTTGGGCAAACGCAAACGCTGGGCGCTTGTTCCGTTGGTGGCTTTGCTGCTGAATGCCAACTATCTACTGTCGGTCTTCCAGCTGAACCTCTTCACGCCTGCCCATCCCGACCTGAAGATTGCTACCTACAACGTGCAACACTTCGGCACCGAGATTACCGGCTACTCTGCCAAGCGTTTGGCAGCCTACTTCGAGCGCGAGCAGGTAGACATTCTCTGCTTTCAAGAGTTCGACCCCAGCCGTTACTTCCCCATGGACAGCATTCGCAACGTCTTTGCGCACTGGCAATATGCGCAGATACCCAGCGAAGACACGCTGCGCGGCGTGTTGCCGCTGGCTGTGTTCAGCCGCTATCCGCTCATCGACGGACCATTCATTGCTTACGACGGAAGCTCCAATTGCAGCATGGTGTGCGACATTGTATTGCCCGACGATACGTTGCGACTGATTAACAACCACCTGCAAACCACCAGCGTCAACCAAAACCGACGCAGGCTGGAGCGCGGGCTGTCTACCGGAGACCGACGACGCGAGGTGCAGGCGGTGCAATCCTTCGCCGGCATGCTGCAAACCAACGATGTCAAGCGCGCCTACCAGACCGACAGTATTGTGAAGCTTATCCAAGCCTCGCCCTACCCCGTGCTGGCGTGCGGCGACTTCAACTCCCTGCCGTCGTCGTACACCTACCGGAAAATGCACCAAGCGCTCGAAGACGGGTTTCGCACTGCCGGACGAGGGTATATGTACACGTTCAGATACTACAAAGGGCTGTTGCGCATCGACTACATTTTCCACTCGCCCTCGCTGAAAGGGTGTCGCTACGAATCGCCCGATGTTATCAAGATTGCCGGCATGGCAAAAGACTTTAGCGACCACAATCCGGTGGTGATGTCAATCAAGTATAAAGAGTGACACAAACATTTCCGCAAAGAGTAACATCCATATTATATTATACTCCCCATGAAAAGAATTCTCCTCCTCTCGCTCCTGCTGTTGCCGTCGCTCCTCTACGCCCAGCAACAAGTCACCTTTCCCGACGATTTCCAAACCGATGCCCTCAACGGAAAGGAGGTGACCATCACCAATACGCTGACATTGACTAACAACTATAACTACTACACCGGCAACATCACCCTGTCGGACGGCATGCTTTGGATTCCGACCGAAAAGAATCTGCCCGGCAAAGAGATGTTTACCGAAAAGAATGCCAAGAACAAAGCCAACCAACTGACGGTCTACAACGGATCGTTCTCTTTCATCGATACCGACGGAACCTGCCGTGTCGGACAAACCGTGACCGGCATCACCGGAACAGCCCGGTACAGCAACGGCAGATATACCCTCACCCTGACCCAACAACCGCTATTCACCGGCAACCCCCGCCCGACGGAGATTACCACAGAAGCAACCTATCATGTGAAAGTGGCGAGCTTCAACATCGAGCATTTCAACGACAACGGAGCCGTGCAGCGCACCAAAGTGAGCCGCGCCCTCAAAGCGCTCAATGCCGATATATACGCATTGACTGAGGTAAAAGGGAACAAAGCCTTGCATATACTATGCGATTCGCTGAACAAATTCTTCCCGGACAACACCTACCTCTGTGTGGAGAACACCAGCAACACCTCAAACGATATGTGCGCTTTCATCTACAACGCCACCAAGATGGATGTCTACGGCACGTTTCAACGCAATAAGCTGGCGTTGTGGAACGGAAGTCCCTATTTGGATTACCGCAAAGTAGCCCAAGCATTCACGCTACGCTCCAACAACGAACGCTTCATTGTTTGCCTGAATCATTGGAAAGCCAAAGATACCGATGGAGATATAAAAGACGGACAAAGCGGCTCGGTTGCCAAGCGAATGATCGAGGCAGAAGCCACACTCAAGTTCATCGAAGAGATGAAAACAATCTTTGAAGACCCCGACGTGCTGATAGTGGGCGATCTCAACTCTTACACCCAAGAAGACCCGATTCGTACACTCGACGAGGGTGGGATGCTCAACCAACTGCAAAAATATGCCCCCACCGAATACAGCTACGTCTATTATGACAGCAGTCTTGGCTATAATGCCGCCGGTTATATCGACCACAGCTTCGCAAACGAATCGATGAGTAGTCAGATTGTCGATGCCCGTCCCTTCCGCATCAACGCCGACGAGCCGGAAAAGATTGGAGTGAATCAGTCATATACACAAGTGGACAATATGTATTACAGCTCCGACCACAACCCCATCGTCACCTTCATCAACCTGACAAATGGCACGACCGACATTCACGAGTCGACAACGGCACAAGCAGCAGTACGTCTATTGGGCAATCCGCGCGACGGCTATCTAACCATAGAGAGCAACGAGACCTTGACGCGCGTAGAAGTGATCGGCATCAACGGACAGATAATAGCCGCCTACCAAGCGGGCAACCGTACATTTACGTTACCCGTCAATGGTTTATCGGGCGGCATCTATCTGATACGTATCTATAATGACAAGGGAGAACAGACAACGGTAAAGACGAGGATTATATAAACTCCTCCGAAAGATACCCTTTAGGCAGCTCGCGACAGTTATAGCCCGATGCCATGACCTCGCCATAAGCGCCGGCAGAGCGAATCGCAACGAGGTCGCCCCGCCTTGTAATGTTCATGTTGACCGTTTTGCCGAACACATCCGACGATTCGCAGATGGGACCGACTACGTCATACCATCGCAGCGGATCGCCGGAAGAGAGATTCTCTATCCGGTGATAAGCCTTATAGAGAGCCGGGCGAATCAGATCCGTCATGCCGGCATCGAGAATGACAAACTTCTTGTTGGTACCCTCCTTCACATACAGCACGCGCGAGATGAGCGAACCGCACTGTCCGGTGATGGAGCGTCCCGGTTCAAAATGCAACGTCTGATGCGGTCGGAGGCGCAAGTTCTCGGAATAGGTAGCAAAGTAGCTCTCAAATTCGGGTATCGGCAATTTGTTGGGGCACTGATAATCAATACCCAGTCCGCCTCCCACATTGATGTGCTCCATGCGGATTCCGCGTGCTTCCAACCGGTCTTGCAAGTCGTTGACGCGATTGCACAGCGCCACAAAGTCGCGCATATCGGTAATCTGCGATCCGATATGAAAGTGCAAACCGAGAAAGCGAACGTTCGACAGAGCGATCGCCCTATCGACCACCTTATCCATATCGTCCATAGCAATGCCGAACTTATTCTCTGCCAGTCCGGTGGTGATGTTGGCATGCGTATGCGCATCCACGTCGGGGTTGATGCGCAACATGACGTTGGCTGTTTTGCCCTTGGCGGCTGCCAGTTGGTTGATGACCTCCAATTCGGGAACAGATTCTACATTGAAGCAGAAGATATCGCTATCCAATGCCAGATTAATCTCCCAATCGGCTTTACCTACTCCGGCAAACACAATCTTCGAGCCGGGAAAGCCAGCCTTCAGGGCGGCACGTATTTCGCCGCCACTGACACAATCGGCACCCATCCCGCTTTCACTGATAATGGTCAGTACCTTGGGATTGGCATTGGCTTTGACGGCGTAATGCAATTCAAAACGGTCGTACTTGGCGGCTTCGTTGCATACTCTTTTCAGCGTTCGGCGCAGCAACTCGGTATCGTAATAATAAAAAGGTGTACGCACCTCGTCAAACTTTTCAATAGGGAATATTCCTTTCATAATGTTCTATAATCAAATGATGTGTACTATGGTAGACAGTAGAGGCTGTTTTAGAACAGCGAATCGCTCAACGACTGCAACGCCCGTTTCTTATCGCTTTCGCGAATGAGGAACGAGATGTTGTAGTTGCTCCCGCCAAACGAAATCATACGCACGGGGATGTCGCGCATGGCGTCGAGCGCTTTGGCTTCAAATCCGATGTTCTCCCAATCCAGATCGCCGACCACGCAAACAATGCACATGTCGCTGTCGACGGTTACGGTACCGTACTTTTTGAGGTCGTCGAGAATCTCGTTGAGATGTTTGGTGTTATCGATAGAGACCGACACACCCACTTCCGACGTACAAATCATGTCGATGGAAGTTTGATAGCTTTCGAATATCTCAAACACCTTGCGCAGGAATCCGTAAGCCAGCAACATTCGTCCCGACTTAATTTTGATGGCAGTGATGTTGTCTTTGGCAGCTACGGCTTTAATCTTTTCTTTCTCCGTTTCGTTGGAGATGATGGTACCGGGAGCATCCGGCTCCATGGTGTTGAGCAGTCGCACGGGGATGTTGGCATACTTGGCAGGCTGGATGCAGGTGGGGTGCAGAATCTTGGCGCCGAAATATGCCAGCTCGGCAGCCTCTTCGAAATGCAGGTGACGTACCGGCTGCGTTTGGTCGACAATGCGCGGGTCGTTGTTGTGCATACCGTCGATGTCTGTCCAGATTTGTATCTCCGAAGCATTGATGGCAGCGCCGACAAGCGAAGCGGTATAGTCGCTTCCGCCACGTTGCAGGTTGTCGATTTCGCCATAAGCGTTGCGGCAGATAAACCCTTGCGTGATATAAACCTCGGCTCCGGGGTGCAAATCCAACTGATTGTGCAGTTTATCTTTGATATACACCGGGTCGGGTTCGGCATTCTTGTCGGTGCGCATAAACTCCAAGGCGGGCAGCAGTACCGACTTCACGCCACACTCCTGCAGATAATAATTCATCATGGCAGTCGAGATTAGCTCCCCTTGTGCCAGCACCACCTTCTCCTCGAAGAGGGTGAAGAGGTCTTTGGTGTACGAACGGATGTAGTCGAAATGTCCCGTAATCAGTTCCATCCCTTTCTTTTTGTATTCGGGGGTGGCGTATAGTTGGTCAATATGCTCCCGATACTTGGCTTCGAGGCGGTTGATGATTTCGTTGGCTCCTTCGGGATTCTTCTTGTAGAGATAATCGGAGATCTCTACCAACGTGTTAGTGGTTCCCGACATAGCCGACAGCACAACGATCTTCTGTTCGCCGTCGGTAATTAATTTGGCTACTTCCTTCATGCGGCTTGCCGATCCTACCGAAGTACCTCCAAACTTTAAGACTTTCATTTTCGTTTCAAATTATTTGTTATGAATTTATTTCTATATTTTGTTCACCCGATGCGCTTCGCACCGATATTCCTGCCCGGGAAATTCGTGCAGCAGTTGGCGGTTATGGGTCGACATGACCACCAGCGTTCCTTCCCGACCTATATCGTGCAGCAACCGGGTAATGTCTCTTCCGGTCTCCATGTCGAGGTTTCCGGTCGGTTCGTCTGCCAGTATGATGTCGGGCGAGTTGAGGATGGCACGTGCAATGACGATGCGTTGCTGTTCGCCTCCCGACAACTCGTTAGGATGCTTGTAGCCCTTATGGCTCATGCCTACCTGCGTCAGCACCTCTTCGATGCGGTTCTTTATTTCGATGCGGTTCTTCCAGCCGGTTGCTTGCAGTACGAATGCCAGATTGTCGTACACCGTGCGGTCGGTCAGCAGTTGGAAATCCTGAAAGACGATGCCCAGCTTCCTTCTCAATTGGGGTATCTGGTTACGTTTGAGCCGACAAAGGTCATATCCTAATACGACCGCCTCGCCTGCCTCAATCTCCAATTCTCCATAGAACGTTTTGAGCAACGACGTTTTGCCGGTTCCCACCTTTCCGGTGAGGTAGACAAATTCTCCGCGTCGCAGTTCCAGATTCACGTCGGTAAGTACACTCAGCTCTTCCTGACGAATCTCCACGTTCTTATATCGCATCAGTGTTTCTTCCACGCGCTGCTGTGTCGTTCGGTAAGTTCGCGTGCCAAATCTTCTATGCCCAATCCTTTCGAGGTGAGTAACACCATCAGGTGGTATAGCAGGTCGGCGCTTTCGTATATGAGTCGTTCGTTGGTTCCGTTGGTCGCTTCGATGACCGCTTCGACAGCTTCCTCGCCCACCTTCTGCGCCATCTTGTTGACGCCCGAACGGAAGAGCGTAGTGGTATAGGAGTTTTCGGGCATCTCTTTGTATCGGGTTCTGATAAAGTCTTGCAACAGTTGCAGGAACATGACCGGTTGCTCGTTCTTTTCTCCCCAGCAGGTATCGGTTCCGGTGTGGCATACAGGTCCTTGCGGATGTACCTGTACAAGCAGCGTGTCATGGTCGCAATCTGCCTGTATGGATACGACCTGCAGGTAGTTTCCGCTTGTTTCGCCTTTCGTCCAAAGGCATTGTCGGGTACGGCTGTAGAAGGTGACTTGTCCGGTGTTTACCGTTTTATCGTAGGCTTCGCGGTTCATGAATCCGAGCATCAGCACCTTGGCTGTGTCGGCATCTTGTATGACGGCAGGTACCAAGCCGTTCAGTTTGTCGAAATCTATCATCATGATTTTACGTTCTTACTGCTATATTTTGCGTGCAAAGGTAAGACTTTAATTCGGGAATCTTTATCTCCCCAAAGTGAAAAACACTGGCAGCCAGCGCAGCATCGGCTTTTCCTTGTCGAAAAACGTCGCGAAAATGCTCTTGACAGCCTGCTCCGCCCGAAGCAACGATAGGTATGGAGAGGTTGTCTGCCAATTGCGCCAGCGCTTCGTTGGCATAGCCGGTCTTCACACCGTCGTGATTCATGCTGGTGAACAACACTTCTCCGGCGCCCCGTTCTTGGGCTTCGTGCGTCCAGTCGAAGAGTTCGCGGTCGGTTTCCACCCGTCCGCCGTTGAGGTAGCACTGCCACTGTCGGGGTGATCTGCCTTCGCCTCCCTGCCGGGCATCGACAGCCAGCACACACACTTGCGATCCGAAGTTGCGTGCGATGTCGTCGATCAGTGCGGGTCGTCGCAAAGCCGATGAATTGACCGATATTTTATCGGCTCCGGCAGCGAGCAGGCGCTCTACATCCTGAATGTCGTGAATGCCTCCTCCTACGGTGAAGGGTATGCTGATGTTGGCAGCGATGCGTTGCACCAACTCTGCAAATGTTTTCCGTCCCTCAAAGCTGGCGGTAATATCGAGAAACACCAACTCGTCGGCGCCCTGCTCGCTATAGGCACGTGCCAGCTCTACCGGATCGCCGGCTTGCCGCAGGTTGACAAAGTTGGTACCTTTCACCGTCTGCCCGTCTTTGATATCGAGGCAGGGGATAATTCGTTTTGCTAACATAGTTTACTTAGTTCTTCGAGCGTGATTTTTCCTTCGTACACTGCCTTGCCGAATATGACGGCAGGCACGCCTGCTTCGTTCAGACGGTGAATGTCGTCCATGCTCCCAACACCTCCGCTGGCTATGAGATGCAGGCGGGGATGTTGTTGCAGTATTTCCTCATAGAGCGCCACCGATGCCCCTTGCAACATACCGTCGCGGGCAATGTCGGTGCAGATTACTTGGGTTACACCTTTATTTATATAGTCGGTCAGGAAGGGGAAGAGTTCGCAGGCAGATTCCTCTTTCCATCCATGGACGGCGATGCGGCGCTCTTTGACGTCGGCACCGAGAATTATTCGCTCACTACCGTACAGGTTGAGCCAATGCAAGAAGCGTTCGGGGTGAGTGACGGCGATGCTTCCGCCGGTCACCATCTGTGCACCGCTATCGAAAGCGATCTGCAAGTCGTCGTCGCTCTTGACCCCTCCGCCGAAGTCAATCCTCAGCGAAGTCTGCGTAGCCAGCGCATGCAGCGCGCGATGGTTGACGATGTGGTGTGAAGCCGCTCCGTCCAGATCGACCACATGCAACCGACGAATACCGTTGGCTTCAAAACGTTTGGCTATCTCGACGGGATTCTCGCCGTACACTTTCTTGCTGTCGTACTTACCTTGCGACAGTCGCACACATTTGCCGTCGATGAGGTCGATGGCAGGAATTAGTTCTATCATAACGACAAAAAGTTTTGCAAAATGCGCTCCCCTACCCTGCCGCTCTTTTCGGGATGGAACTGGGTAGCATAGAAGTTTCCCTTGTGCAGAGCGGCGCTGAAGGGGTGTATATAGTCGGTCACAGCAACGGTGCAAGCATGGAGCGGCACGTAAAAGCTATGCACAAAGTAAACATACTCTTCGCGGGTGAATCCGTCGAAAAGCGCTCCGCCGACATCGGTCAGCGTGTTCCATCCGATGTGCGGCACCTTGTCCTCGTGTCGTCGGGGAATAAATCGTTGCACGTCGGCATCGAAGATATTCAGACAGTCTACATCGCCCTCTTCGGAGTGTCGGCACATCAGCTGCATGCCCAGACAAATACCCAGTACCGGTTGGCGCAAGTCGCGTATCAACGTATCCAGCCCGTCGGCACGCAAATAGTCCATGGTGGTTGCCGCTTCGCCCACGCCGGGAAAGATGACTTTATCTGCCGACAGTAGCGTGGCTTTATCGCCCGTGACGGTAGCTTCCACGCCCAATCTGCGGAGGGCATAATCTACGGAGCGGATATTACCGGCATTGTACTTAACGATTGCTACATTCATACTAATTAAATATTACTGTTTTGTTTTTGTAGACCAACACCTTGCGTTCGATATGTTTGCGCACGGCGCGCGAAAGGACGATCTTCTCCAAGTCTTTGCCTTTGTTCACCAAGTCTTGCACATCGTCCTTGTGGGTGATGCGCGCTACATCTTGCTCAATGATGGGACCTGCATCCAGTTCGGCAGTGACATAGTGACTGGTAGCCCCGATAATCTTCACCCCGCGCTGAAAGGCGGCATGATACGGCTTTGCCCCCACAAAGGCAGGCAGGAAGGAGTGATGAATATTGATGATGCGATTGGGATAAGCGGCGATAAGCTGTTCGGAGACGACCTGCATATAGCGCGCCAGCACAATGAAATTGATGCCGTTTGCCGCCAACAATTCCAACTCTTGTTGTTCTTGCGCCTCTTTGGTCTCCTTCGTGATGGGGAAGTAATGAAACGGGATGTCGAACCGTCGGGCTACATGCTCCAGATCGGGGTGATTACTGATAATCAACGGTATCTCTACGCCCCATTCGCCGGCAGTATAGCGCGCCAGCAGGTCGTACAGGCAATGCGACATTTTCGACACAAAGATTGCCATGCGCGGCATCCGGTCGGAGAAGTATAAGCGGAAACTCATGCCATACTTTTGCGCATAAAGGGTAGCGAAGTAGTCTTCTATCTTCTCTTGCGGCACCAAGAACTGCGTCAGTTCCCATTCGATGCGCATAAAGAATACATTCTCCACATGGTCGACATGCTGGTCAAGGTAGATAATATTCCCCTTGTTCACGGTAATGAAGTCTGTTACTTCCGCCAGAATGCCCGGACGGTCGGGACAATAAAGCAACAATTTAGCTGTTTGCATCTCTTTATTTTATTATCTGAAACGTGGTTATGATAGAAAGGCGCAAAGATATGAAAAAGATACGTACCTTTGCTGCACCTGCACGACGCTGTGCAAGCAGATTATAAAAAACTCTCTATGAAGGCAACAATTCTCCTTACTTTACTTCTTCTCTTCGCATCCGATCTGTCGGCGCAACGCCTGACTTCCCATAAACGTTTGCAAGCGGATACCTTGAAATATCGCATCACCTTGCGCGACAAACAGGCTACGACTTATCGTTTAGACCATCCGCAAGCCTTTTTGTCGGACAAAGCCATTGAGCGGCGCAACCGTCAACACCTTCCGATCGATTCTACCGATTTACCGGTGTGTCAAACCTATATAAACGCTATCCGCCAACTGGGGGTACGCATTGTGTTGACCGGCAAATGGGATAACTTCGTCACCATATCGTGCAACGATACGTCGAGCATCCGGCAGATTCTCGACCTGCCTTTTGTCTGCTCGGCAAAACGTGTCTGGCAGAAGCCTGCTACCGACGATAGGCATGACCGTCAAGACACCACCCTCTATCAACCCACCCTCTACCCCGACAGCTTGTACGGACTTGCCGGTACCCAGCTGCGCATGAGCCGCGGCGACCGGCTGCATCAGGCCGGTTTTCGCGGTCAAGGCATGGTGATAGCCGTTATCGATGCCGGTTTCCGACATGTCGACCGCATTGAAAGTATGTACAATATAGATGTGCTCGGCACACACAACTTCGTCAATCCGTCGGTCAGTGTCTTTGCCGCCGATGCGCACGGCACTTCCGTCTTATCGTGCATCGGCATGAATACCCCATATATCATGATCGGCACAGCGCCCGATGCCTCTTTTTGGTTGTTGTGCAGCGAAGATACCGAATCGGAATATCCGATCGAGCAAGACTACTGGGCAGCCGCCGTAGAGTATGCCGACAGTGTGGGAGCCGACGTCATCAACACTTCGTTGGGTTACTACGCTTTCGACGATCCCGATGCCAACATCGTCTACCGTCAGCTCGACGGTCGCTCCACACTCATCTCCCGACAAGCCTCGCGCTTAGCCGATAAAGGTATCGTGCTGGTATGCAGCGCCGGCAATACCGGCTCCGGCCCGTGGAAGAAGATTACCCCGCCTGCCGATGCCGACAACGTCCTCACCGTGGGAGCTGTCGACCGCAAAGGCATCCTTGCCTCCTTCTCCTCCATCGGTAACACTGCCGACGGACGCATCAAGCCCGACGTAGTGGCGTTGGGCAAAGCTGCCGAAGTCATGAACGACAACGGACGTCAACGCCATGCCAACGGCACCTCGTTTGCCTCGCCCATCCTGTGCGGCATGGTGACCTGCTTGTGGCAAGCGCTGCCCGAGCTGACTGCCCGCGAGCTGATAGCCTTGGTCCGTAGCTTGGGCAACCGCGCCGATGCGCCCGACAACATCTACGGCTACGGCATACCCGACCTGTCGCAACCGCTCCGCAATCGTTTGCAACGCTAATTCACTCGATTTTGCAACTTTTCAGCCTTCTACACATTCCATAAATTATACTTTTGCCGCTGTATCTGATTAAGATTCAAGCTATCATGGGGGATTTTCCCCCAACCATCGATTCAAAATAAGTAAAATAAGTTGTTAACTTTAGTTTATTGAATGCATGAAGTATGTAAATCTTAGAATCAATCGAACGATTCTACCCCTACTCGTAGGGATCTTCTTGTCAGTAGGTGCTTACGCACAGCAACTCACCGTCAAAGGGCACGTCGCAGATGCCCAGGGAGTAGAAGTGATAGGCGCCAATGTCGTAGAAAAGGGAAATGCGACAAACGGAACAATCACCGACATAGACGGGAACTTTACGCTAACCGTACGCCAAGGGGCTACGATAGAGGTATCGTTTATCGGCTATAAGACGGCTGAAGTAGCTGCCGCCCCCACGGTAGCGGTCACTCTCAAGGACGATACGGAAATGCTGGAAACAGTAGTGGTTATCGGGTATGGCACGGTGAAGAAGAACGACCTGACAGGGTCGGTATCCGTCATTAAAGCCGATGAGATCAATCGGGGTGCTATTACCTCTCCCGACCAAATGCTTCAGGGTAAGGTGCCGGGACTGCTGGTTACGCCGGCTTCGGGCGACCCCACCGGCGGGGCTACCATCCGCATCCGCGGCGCAGCTTCGCTCTACGCCTCCAACGACCCGCTGATTGTGATCGACGGGGTACAGGTAACCGCCGAAGGCGGCGCAGGTATGGCCAATCCGTTGGCATCGGTCAATCCCAACGACATCGAGTCGTACACCGTGTTGAAAGATGCATCTGCTACCGCCATCTACGGTTCGCGTGCGTCCAACGGTGTCATCATCATCACCACCAAGAAAGGCAAGAGCGGCAAGATGCAGGTGAGCTACAACTCTACCTACAGCTTGAAACAGAATTCCGACCGGATCGATGTGATGACGGGCGACCAGTATCGCGACTATGTCACACAGGCGTATGGCGGAACTTCGCGCGGCGACCAGATTCAAGCGCTGATGGGCAGTGCCAATACCGACTGGCAAAAGCTGATCTACCGCACGGCATTTACCACCGACCAAAACGTCAGTCTCTTCGGCAATGTGAAAGATGTCTTCCCCTATCGCGTCAGCGCCGGTTATACCTACGACCAAGCCACGCTGAAAGTGGGCGACAACCAACGCGGAAACCTCAGCATCAGCCTAAGCCCGACATTCTTTAAGGAGCATCTCACGGTGAATGTCAATGCGAAAGGTATCTACAACCGCGCCAACTACCCCAACTCGGGAGCGATCGGTAGCGCCGTATTCTTTACGCCGACCTACGATCCCTATTTCAGAGCTTCGGACGGCAGCATTGATAAATCCAAGACCAACGGTTATTATAACTGGCTCTCATCCGACGGCTCTGCCAACACCATGGCGAGCATCAACCCCTATTCGCAGATGTACGACTATCACAATGTGAACAAGACATGGCGTTCGCTGGGTAATTTGCAGTTGGACTATAAAGTGCACGGCTTGGAGGCATTGCGATTCAACCTCAATCTGGCTTACGACGTGGCACGTACCGAAGGCACCAAGTATGCCGAAATCGGTTCGATTCTCTCGAAACGTAATGCCACTTCCGACTACTACACCAAGTATGCCAACAACAATGAGAATACGATGCTGGAGTTCTACGGCAACTACAACAACGACTTCGGCATTCACCATCTCGACATCATGGCGGGTTACTCGTGGCAACACAACTATGTGAAGTATGAGAATACCGACTACTTCAATGCCAATCGGGATGAAATCTATCGCGAAGCTCCGTTGGACAGACGCGAATACTACTTGCTGTCGTTCTACGGACGTGTCAACTATTCCATCCTGTCGAGGTATCTGTTTACCTTCTCGTTGCGCGATGATGCCTCTTCGCGTTTTGCCAAAAACGTACGCTGGGGTTTGTTCCCATCGGCAGCCTTTGCATGGAACATCGCTGATGAAGCGTTCTTGAAGGAACAAAACGTGCTCTCCTCCTTGAAGCTCCGTCTGGGCTGGGGTAGAACCGGTCAGCAAGACATCGGTATGGATCGCTGCTACGCTTACATGCCCAAATACACGCTCTCGTCGGCATTGACTACGATGATACCTTGGGGTAACGATTACATCTATACGCTGGCTCCGAATGCCTACAACCCGGACATCAAATGGGAAACGACCGAGACCTACAACGTCGGCGTCGACTTCGGTTTCTTGAACGGACGCATCAACGGTTCGGTGGATGCCTATCTGCGCAAAACATACGACTTGCTGAACGATGCCCCCACACCGCTGGGTAACAACTTCTCCAACACCCTGATTCAAAATGTGGGTGACATGAAGAATATGGGTATTGAGTTTAACCTGAACTTCATCCCCATCCAGACCAACGATATGCGCTGGACTATCGGAGTGAACGGTACGTTCCAGAAGACGGAGATTACCAAGTTGAGCGCTACGATCGATAAAAACTATCTGGGTGTTCAGATGGGTGCCAACATGGGTGGTACGGAAGGTTATACTTCGCTCTACCGCGTAGGCTATACCCCTTATACCTATTATCTCTATCAGCAGGCTTACGATGCCGACGGCAAAGCCATTGAAAACGTATTGGTAGACCGCGACGGCGACGGTGTCATCACCGCATCCGACCGTTATGTGACGGGCAAGAGCATCAGCCCCAAGTTCTTCGGCGGTATCAACTCGCAGTTCACCTATAAGAATTGGGATTTCGGTTTCAATGCACACGCTTCGTTTGGTGGTTACGCGCTGAATAAGGTATCTATGGAGAGTTCCACTACCTATTCCGACGACTACTCGAAAGGTTATCTGAACAACTTCTCTACCTACTGCTTGAAGACCGGTTGGACAGAGGCTATCGCCGAGGCACAGAAATACTCGGATATGTTTCTGGAGAATGCTTCGTTCTTCCGCATGGACGACATCAACGTGGGCTACACATTCGATAAGATTGCGAATTGGAAAGGTAAAATCCGCGTAGCTGCTTCCGTGCAGAACGTATTTACCATTACTAAGTACAAGGGACTTGACCCGGAATTGACAGCGATAGACGGCGTGGACTACAACCTGATTCCCCGTCCGCGCATCTACACTATCCGCTTGAACATTAACTTCTAACTCTTTGATGGAATGAAAAAGATTATATATAGTATCGCAATAGCAGCATCCTGCTTTACGCTCTCTTCTTGTCTGGGAGACCTGAACACCCTGCCTCTGAACGAGACGGATAAGGTGGCTGATCAAGCCTATCAGACGAAAGAAGACTTTGAAAAAGGATTGGCTTACATCTACGGTTCTTTCTCGCTGGTGAGCCAAAACGACCCCGGTTCGGCTGACATCAATGTGCCGGATGCCGGACAGAGCGAATTGATTCGTCAATACACCTTCTTGAATGAAGCATCTGCCGACGCCTTGAAATGTTCGTGGGGCGACAGCTACGTGAATGACATTCAGAATAGCTCGTGGACTTCGACGCCCAACTCCGCTACCACGGCGGTCTACACCCGTTGCATGATGGCTGTGACCCGTGCCAATGAGTTTTTGATTCAGAGCGGCAAATCGTCCATCGAAGGATTGGGACAGCTGCGTGCGGAAGCCCGCTTCCTGCGTGCCTTTGCCGACTATCTGCTGATGGACTTGTATGGCAATCCTCCTTTTGCACTCGAAGAGAATATCGGTGGCGCCATGCCTAAGCAGATTGGTCGCGCCGCTTTGTTCGAGTGGATAGAGGGTGAGTTGAAAGACCTGCTTGCAGGCAGCGATTTGGCAGATGCAGGCGGCGTACCCTATCCGCGCGTCACCAAAGGCTCGGCACAAGCACTGCTGGCTCGTATGTATCTCAATGCCGAGGTTTACACCGGCACAGCCCGTTGGCAGGATGCACGCGATGCCGCCGAAGCGGTTATCAAGATGAACTATGCACTTTGCCCTACCTTTGAAGAGCTCTTCTTGCAGGACAATGGCGAGAACCCCAACTCGCAGAAAGAGCTGATCTTCGCCATCGCTTACGACCGCGACCGGACGCAGAGCTGGGGCGGAACCACCCACTTGGTGTCGGCTTCGATGGATGACGGTGCAAGCAAGGCGGTGGCTGCCGAATTGGGATTCCCCGAAGGAACACTGATGAATCGTGAACGCTGGAACGGCTATCACGTGCCCGATGAATACGTATCTGCCTACTTCAATCTCTCCGGTGTGGAGTGGGGTGGTAGCGGCATTGGATATGACCGTGCCCATAGCGACAAGCGTGCCATGCTCTGCAACTTTGGTTGCACGCAGGCTTACGACAAGTCGAGTCCTACCACAGGCTGGCGCAGCTGGAAGTTTACCAGCCGCGATTCGCAAGGCAATGTCTACTCGTCTGATACCTACTCGCTCTACTCGTCGACAGACTTCCCCGTGATCCGCTTGGCAGAGATGTATCTGATTTATGCCGAAGCACAAGCGCGTATGGATGGCGGTACCACTACGGATGCCAAGGCAATGGGCTACATCAAGCAGCTGCGCGACCGCGCCGGTGTAGATATGCCGCTTTCGCTCAGTACCGACTTCATCTTGCAGGAGCGTGCCCGCGAATTGATGTGGGAAGGACACCGCCGTACCGACCTGATACGCTACGGTTACTTCACCTCCATGCAGTTCCCCTGGCCCTACAAAGGTGGCATACCCGATGGCAAAACCTCGCTCGACAGTTATCGCACCATCTACCCGATTCTGCAATCCGACATGACGCAGAACCCCAACTTGGAACAGAACCCGGGTTATTAATAGAATCACATTTTTAGAAAAAGAGACAGATTATGAAATTAATCAAAAATATATTGTTGCTGACTGCCGTAGCGCTGTTTGCTTCGTGTAAGACGGATGTAGACACGCCGCAGTTCCCTACTCCGGACGAGTTTGTCGCTCCCGTTATCAATGCGTGCAGCGATGTGATTGTCAACGCCAACAACTCGGCTGCCGAGAGTGTGATATTTACGTGGAAAGCCGCCGACTTCGGGTTGCCCGTACAGATTGTCTACTCGGTCTATCTGGCATCGGGTGAGACCTCCGGTTTGCTGGGTACCTCCTCGTCGACCTCTTTGACCATCATGAAAGGCGACCTCAACGGTGTTGCCCTGAACAAATTGGGCATTGAACCCAATGGAACCGGCGCGGTGACGGCTTACGTGACGGCAAGCGTCTACGGTACGACCCAATATGATGAATTGAAGTCTGCTGCCTCCAACAGCTTCAACGTAACCACCTATCTCATGCCGCTGAAGAATTTCTATGTGGTAGGCTTCTTCAACGGATGGTCGCCCGACACGGCTCCCGAGATATGGGAAACAGCCGGAGGTACGGGTACCTTCGAGGGTATGTATCCCTTCCCCGAAGACGGCACCAATCCCGGCGGTTCGGGTTTCAAAATCATCGAACAACGCAACTGGGGTGCCGGTAACTGGGGCTTTGATGCCTTTACCGGTAAGGGTGACAACTTCACCAGCTCTTCCGACGGAAACTTGGTACTGCCTGCTGGCATCTATCAGCTTTCCATGACCCGCACCCCCATGACCATCAGCGCTACCGCCGTACAGCGCGTAGCAGCCATCGGTACCTTCAACGAATGGGCGGACGACGACAGCGAGCTGACCTACAACGCAGTCACCAATGTGTGGGAATCGGTGCCCGTGACCTTCGGCGAAGGCGGTGAATACCTGATTCGCCTCAACAAGAGCTGGGACTTCAAGTACGGTTCGAGCGGCAAGGCGAGCACAACCATCGACGGTGGTATTGAGCTGGTAACCAAAGGCGGCGACAACATTCCCGTAGCCGAAGCCGGTACTTACATCATTACGCTCCATGCCGACCGCACGCCTTACGTGGTGGAACTGGTAAAGCAATAACCTTTTAATTTCACAAAGATGATGATAAAACATTTGAAATACATCTTCACGGTAGCCATCGCACTGATGGCTACCGCCGGATGCCAAGAGGATATCGAGGATACCTTCCCGACCGACCCGATTGCACCCGTACTCACCAATAACGGTACCATTCTGATGACTCAGAACACCATGACCGAATCGGTTACATGGTCGTGGAGTGCCGCCCGCTTCATGGCTGCCGCCCCCACCTATTCGCTCTTCGTGCAGTATGCCGAAGAGACGCCGAAGCAGGTAGGCGCTTCTACCCAAGAGTTGCTCCTCACGATGCCCAAGACCGAGCTGCGTACGTTGCTCGAGGGCTTCACGACCATTCCCGACAACTCGACTTTTGATGTCAACTTCTATGTCACCGCCAACGACGGTGCCAACACCTACACCTCGACCAAGCAGTTGGTGAAAGTGTATGCCTACGGCGATGCCGTATCGCCTGAGGTTACCGCCGAACAGCCGGAGGTGGTGCTCGACATGACAACCCCGACTGCCGAACTGACGCTGCTCTCGTGGACGGATGCCCGCTTGGTGTATGGCGAAGCCATCACCTACACCGTAAGCATTGCCTACGATGGCGGCGAGCCGAAAGAGGTTGCCTCGGGTCTGACCACCAACTCGGTGATGAAAACCGTAGACGAATGGAACGAATTGGCTATCTCTGCCGGTGCTCCCGAAGGCGAAGCTGCCGATTTGCAGTTCACGGTAACCGCATTCTCGGACTCTTATCCCGACGGCGTACCCTCCACGCCGGTAACCATCCACATGACCACTTACCTCGCCACGTTCCCCGCACAGCTCTATCTGCCGGGTAGCTATCAGGGCTGGACGGTCGACAATACCGCTACGCTGAAAGTGCTCTATCAAAGCACGCTGACCAAAGGCTTGTTCGAGGGCTTTGTGGATCTGACCACAACCGACGGTGCCGACGTAGAGTTTAAGTTCAACCCCGAACTGGGCTGGAACAATGTAGACTTCGGTATCGCTGCCGATGCAGAGGTAACAACCGATGGCGACGGCAATGTAGTTGTGAAAGCTGCCGTAGGTGGCGACAACAAGAACGTGAAAGTTCCCTCGGGCTTCTATCGCGTCAGCTTGAACAAGAAGCTCAACACGTTGGAGATGCTCAAGGTGGAATCGGTGGGTATCATCGGCGATGCTACGCCCGGAGAATGGAGTGCCGAAACGCCCATGACTTACGACGCAGCCACCAACACCTATTCGGTCACAACCACCATGGTCAGCGGCAAGGAGTATAAGTTCCGCATGAACAACAATTGGACATTCGCTATCGGTAGCGACGGCACCATGACCGAAGGCAGTGCGAACTATAAGTTTGACAAAGCCGACGGTGAATATAAGATTGTGCTCGACGTAAACAAGCATCCTTACGCTGTGAAGGTGTTAAGCACGGCTTATCCCGAAAAGCTCTATCTGCCCGGTTCGTACCAAGGATGGTCTCCCGCTTCCGCTCCCACGCTTGAGGGCGACGGCGAAGGTCTCTATGAGGGTGGTGTGAACATGGTAACAGCCGACGGTGCGGATTGCGAATGGAAGTTCTCGCCGAATCCCGCATGGGTAGACGACTTTAGCGGAGTCATCACCCTCACAGATGGTGCCGGAACCGGCACAATCGGAGGTAGCGCAAATATCAAAGTTCCCAGCGGCTACTACTATATAAAGGTAGACATGACGCAAGGCACGTTCGAGATGCTGCAACTCACCAAGGTGGGTCTGATTGGCGCTTTCAACGGCTGGGGCGGTGATGCCGACTTTGCTTACGATGCCACCACCGACCTCTGGACACTGACCCAAGAGCTTCCCGCACTGGGCGACGGATTCAAGATTCGCTTCAATGGCGGATGGGATGTAAATCGTGGTATGGGTGGCGATGCTGCCGGTGTGGTAAGTATGGGAGCAGCTATTCCTGTATATCATAACGGACAGAACATGCAAGTAGCCGAAGATGGAACCTACACCTTTACGCTCGACTTGTCGACCAATCCCAACACGATGACCGTCAAGAAGAATTAGAAAACCTTTCCTACGGTCGCGGGAAACTCTTTCCTACGGTCGTAGGAAAACCTTCCTTACGGTCGTAGGAAACTCTTTCCTACGACCGTAAGTCTTTGAACCGACCCTCCAAAAACTCACCTAATAACGCACGATTCATGAGTTGTTGTCCTTATCTTTGTGGCGAATTTATAATTAAAATGATATGCAACAGCCTATTCGCCGATATCCCATCGGGATACAAGATTTTGAAGACCTGCGCACCACAGACTGTGTGTACGTAGACAAGACCGATTTGATTTATTCATTGGTCTATAATTATCGCACCTGCTTCCTGAGCCGCCCCCGCCGTTTCGGAAAGAGCCTCTTGTGCTCTACGTTGAAAGCCTACTTCGAAGGGAAGAAACACCTGTTCGAGGGGCTGACCATAGAGAAGTTGGAAACCCAATGGGAAAAACGCATGGTGTTTGATCTTTCGTTCTCCGACTCCAAGTACATCGAAGTAGATAATTTGAGATCCCTGCTCGACAACACCCTCTCCGAGTGGGAAGCCCTCTATGGAAGCGCCCCCACAGAAAAGACATTCAACCTGCGCTTTAAAGGTGTCATCCGTCGGGCTTACGAGCAAACCAAGCAACAAGTGGTGGTGCTGATCGACGAATACGATTCGCCCATCCTTAGCGCCATGGGTGCCGATATGGAACAGCGGCGTACCGAGTTGCGCGGTATCATGCGCGACTTCTTCAGCCCGTTGAAAGGTAGCGGAAAGTATATCCGCTTCCTCTTCATCACCGGCATCACCAAATTCAGCCAACTGAGTATCTTCAGCGAACTGAACCACTTGGACAATATCAGTATGTTGGAGGAATACAGCAGTATCTGCGGCATTACCGAAAC